>DASYES010000619.1:0-3990 GCA_036498885.1 Pseudonocardia sp. | reverse complement strand
CTGGCCGCCACCGTCGGATCGTCCGAGTCCGGCGACTTACTGAAGATCAGACCGAGAGCAACCGGGCGAAGAAGCTGCTGTATCGGCGCAGGGCCAGTCGCAAGTCCTCGGTCGATGTGGATTCCGCGTCGATGCCGTGCTCGATGTCGCGGCGCTGGTCGTGGAACAACGTCTGCAGTTCCTCGAGTAGTTCAGCCACGATCTGATCGGCTTCGACGATGGCCTGTCGCGGTTCGTCGACGAAGCCACCCTTCACCGCGTCCCAGCGGCGGCCGTACTCCGCTGCCCGCTGCTGCGGGACGAGTGGCTCGCGATCGGACTCGCCGGTGCCGTCGGCGTGGGCGGGCTGATTCGCCTGCGGGTGACCGGCCTGCCGGCTCGTAGCGTCCTGGCCGGTCCGGTGGTCCCTGCCGTGCCCGGCGTCGTGCGCCGCCACGTCCTGGTCTGCACGGGTGCCGGGGACGGCCGCCGTCCGGCTGGTACCCATGTCGCTGCCGCGAGCTGGGCCGCGGTCGGCGTCGTACCCACCGCGCGGGTCGGGTCCGGTTGTCGTTCGGTCGGTGCCCATGTCGCTGTCGTGGGTGGTACCGAGGCGGGTGTCGTCGACCGCCGCGTCGTGGCCTGCGCGCGGATCGGCGACGGTCCCCGGGAGGTCGGTGCCGGTGTCGCTGTCGTGGTCGGTGCGTGAGACGTGCCGCGTCATCGTGTGGGCTCCTGGGTCGGTCGGTGGGCATCGCGGGTTGTGTGCATGGGGGTGCTGGTGTCGGTGCGGTCTTCGTTCCTGCCGGGGCCGGAGTCGGTGTGACCCGCCGAACTCGTGCCCAGCAGCGCCTCCACCAGCGAGCGGTAGGACGTGAGTGCGTGGCGCTGCTGCTCGGTGTCCACCTCACCGTTGTCGCCCGCCCCGCTGCGTGCCGAGGCGTCGCGGACGGCGCGAGCATCGCGGTAGTGGCGCACGACGTCGGCGTGATCCACCGAGAGATCCTCGGCGCGCCGGTCGACGTCCCCGACCGGATATCCGCGAGCCTTCATCACGCTCACGACGAGCGCGTCGGCTCCATCCAGCGCGCGTTCCGGGTTGTCGACGAAGCCGCGCTGCAGCGCGTTCCACTCGTGCTGGAATCGGGATCGCTCCTCGTTGTCCAGTTCGCGGATATCGAGCTTCTCGCGGCGCTGTCGGCGGGCCTGCAGGTCCGACTCGGCCGCCTTGCGGTCTCCGGTCTCCATGACCTGCCGCTCGTATTCCGGTCCGAACTGTTTCTGCAGTTGTTCGGACCGCCTGCGCTTCGCGAGCATGGCACCCATCGCCACGACGGCGACGAGTAACACCACCGCGACGATGATGAGAGCGAGTACGGTGGCGTCCACCGTGGGCCTCCTCGAGGAACGAATGACTCGGGCAAGTGATCTGGTCATAGGGCTTCCCGTTCGGTCCCCCAGATGAAACGCCGATCTGGGGGCAGGCGCCTTTTCGCCGATACCCAGCGCGTGACAGTGCACTGTGAACGGGGCGCGGAAGCGGTCCGAACGCCGCCGTCCGCAGGCGAGGGGCTGAGCTCGGTGCGTCGTCGATGCCACCCTCGGTTCCGACGGGCCGGACTTCGCCAACGGGCCCTTCGGCAATCAATGCGTGACCGCAATCATTGATCGAGCGCGTGTGATCACCGGCCTCCGGTGGTAACCCCTCGACGTACGACGATCGAGGCCCACCGGACGAGGCACGACGGCCGACGTCCCGAAGGTCGCACGGGCCGGTTGGGTGCCCGGCCCCTCGCTGTCAGGAGGAAAGGTGATCGATCAGCCTGTGGATGCCATCGAGGTCGCCACCTTCGTGGTGCCCACCGATGCCCCGGAAGCCGACGGCACGTTGAGCTGGTCGTCGACCACGCTGGTGCTGGTGCGGGCCCACGCCGCAGGGGTGGCCGGTACGGGCTGGACCTACGGCCCGCGCGCGTGCGCCGAGATCATCGAGGAGATGCTTGCCGCGTGCGTGCTCGGCCACGAGGCGCTCGACGTCACGGCCGCCGCCGAGCGGATGCGCCGCGCCGTCCGCAATGCCGGCCGCCCCGGCGCGGTCGGCTACGCCATCTCGGCGGTGGACATCGCGCTGTGGGATCTCAAGGCCCGCCTGCTGGGGCTCGCGCTGCACCAACTGCTCGGTGCGGTGCACGAGACCGTTGCGGTCTACGGCAGCGGCGGCTTCACGACCTATGACTCCGGCCGGCTACGTGACCAGCTCCGATGGTGGGTGGACGAGCAGCACATTCCCCGCGTCAAGATCAAGATCGGGGAAGGGTGGGGTACGGCGGTCGAGCGCGATCTGGTGCGTATCGCCGACGCTCGTGCGGTCATCGGCCCGGACGTAGAGCTGTATGTCGACGCCAACGGCGGCTACCAGGCCAAGCAGGCGATCCGGGTGGCCGCCGCCGCGGCGGAGTCAGAGGTGAGCTGGTTCGAGGAGCCGGTCAGCTCCGATGACCTCGACGGGCTGGCCCGGGTACGTGACACGGTCGACTGCGACGTCGCGGCCGGTGAGTACGGCAGCGACGTCGCCTACTTCGCCCGGATGATCGCTGCCGGGGCCGTGGACTGCGTGCAGGCCGACGTGACACGCTGCGGCGGCATCAGCGAATGGCTCCGCATCGCCGCCGTCGCCGCCGGCCACAATCTGCAGATCTCCGGGCACTGTGCCCCGCACCTGCACGCCCACGTCGCGGCGGCCACACCCAACGTGCGCCACTTGGAGTGGTTCCACGACCACGTGCGCATCGAGAACATGCTGTTCACCGGGACCCTCGTCCCCGGCGGCGGAACGGTGCGGCCCGACCGGTCGGCCGTCGGGCACGGGCTGACCGTGCGTGACGACGTCGCCGCCCGCTATCGCGTGGGCTGCCGCCGTATCGACCTCCGCCGCGAGCGAGATCCGGCACCGGCACCACCGCGGAGGGAGCCCGCATGACCAGATCCGACATCGGCACGGTTGTGATCACGGGGGCGAGCGGCGGGGTCGGCCGCGCCACCGCGCGTGCCTTCGCCGCCCGAGGCGCCTCGGTGGCACTGCTGGCCCGAGGTCAAGCCGGGCTGGAGTCGGTCGCCGACGATGTACGCGCCGCCGGGGGTACACCCCTGCCCGTCGCGGTCGACACCGCGGACCACGCGGCGCTGGCCCGTGCGGCCGAGCAGATCGAGGCCGAACTCGGACAGATCGACGTGTGGATCAACGACGCGTTCACGTCGGTGTTCGCGCCCTTCGGTGAGATCGAGCCTGAGGAGTTCCGCCGGGCCACCGAGGTGACCTACCTCGGTTATGTCAACGGCACGCGAGTGGCGCTCGAGCGTATGCAGGCGCGTGACCGCGGCACGATCGTGCAGGTCGGATCGGCGCTGGCCTATCGCGGGATCCCACTTCAGTCGGCCTACTGCGGGGCCAAGCACGCCGTCAAGGGCTTCACCGAGTCGCTGCGCTGCGAGCTGCTCCACGACCGCAGCGGCATCTCCGTGACGATGGTCCAGCTACCGGCTCTCAACACGCCGCAGTTCTCCTGGTTGCGGTCGAGATTGCCCCGCCACGCCCAGCCCGTGCCGCCGATCTACCAGCCCGAGGTCGCTGCCCGCGCCGTCGTCCATGCGGCGCTGCACCCGGGCAGGCGCGAGTACTGGGTCGGTGGGAGCACGGTCGCGACGCTGCTGGCGAACAAGATCGTCCCCGGCGTGCTCGACCGCTACCTGGCCCACACCGGCTACGACTCCCAGCAGACCGGTCAGCCCGCGGATCCACGCCGCCGCGGGAACCTCTGGGCCCCCGCCGACCGGGCCCGCGACTTCGGAGCACACGGCGAGTTCGACAAGCGCTCCACCGGCCACAGCTACCAGCTGTGGGCCTCTCAGCGCCGCGGAATGCTCGCCACCGCAGCGGTCCTGGCCGCGGGTGGTGCGCTGATCCGGCGGTGGGCGAGCCGATGAGCCGCCACGAATCTGCAGGGGAGGAAA
>DASYES010000618.1:0-6488 GCA_036498885.1 Pseudonocardia sp. | reverse complement strand
CTGCTCACCGCCGGCGCCGGCGCCATGGTGGCCGACGACGACCAGTTCGTGGATGCGTTCGACGCCGCTCTCGCCCTCCCGGACAACCCCCGCTGGCCCTTCGACCTCGCCCGCGTGCGCCTCGCCTACGGCGAACGGCTCCGCCGTGCACGCACCACAGCGGAGGCGCGCCTCCAGCTGTCTGCGGCCGCCGAGATCTTCGGGCGGCTCGGCGCGCAGCCATGGCTGGAGCGGGCGGGCAACGAGCGGCGGGCCACCGGGATCAGCAAGCCCCCGGGGTGCACAACCACGTCGCCCCTCCTCACCCCCCAGCAGCGCGAGATCGCCGAACTGGCGGGTTCGGGCCTGACCAACAAGCAGATCGGCGAGCGGCTCTTCCTGTCCCACCGCACCGTCGGCGCGCACCTCTACCAGATCTATCCGAAACTCGGGATCACCTCACGAGCTGCCCTGCGCGACGCCCTGGCGGCACTGCCCGAGGACCCGCCCGACGACGCCTCGGCACGTCCGTCCGCGGGTATGCCCGCTGGTCTGCAGGGCCAGTCCGGAGACCGGTCGTAGGACACGGCTGATACGCGTCGAACGTCGGACGTTTCGAGGCTGCTTCCCTCGAACGGCGGTTTCGATGGGAGGCGTTCGTGAAGTCGTGGACCGTATGTCACTCCTGGTGATCGGCCCCCACCGTGAAACACCTGAAAGATGGACGCCCAGATCTGTCATGACAATGTGATTTTGTAGTTCGATCTTTGCCTGTCCGTCGAACCAGGAGGGCGAGTGCCTCGCAGCAGTACGGTGCGTCCGCGCAACGGTGCCAGTAACGTGATTCTGCAGCCGGCGGCGAGGGGCTGCCAGCACTCCGGTACGGCGGTCGGACCGCCGGGTCGTCTCTCGGCAGGCGGGGCCACCGACCGCGGGCGACGCACTGATCAGCACCTTCGGTGAACCGGTAGAGGCGCGGAGGTGTATGGCACATGGGTGCGGTCTTCGAGTTCGCCAGCGGTGGGATCAGTGTGATGCCGGACCCCGGTGACAACCCGGGCGGGCACGGCGTCCCGCACACCGACTCCGGGGTGTTGATCTCGTTCAAGGTCCGTAATATCGGCGACGAATCACGTCCCGTGCGCGTTCAGGTCACGATCGACGATCAATTCTTCGACGAGTGGCAGTCGGACGAGATCGCGCCCGGTGGAGCGACCGTGGCGCGGATCAGCATCGGACGATTCGAGGCGGGCACCCACTGGATCCACGCGTGCGTCCTCTCGGAAACCGGAGAGTCCCCGCGCCCGGTGAGAGACAGCGAGCCCGCTCTCCCGGACTCCCTGACCGAGGAACCGCTGACGCCGGAGCTGATCCAAGCCGCGGTCGAGACGTTCGAGAAGGCCGTCCGCGCGCATGTTCCGTACGCGGGGCTCGCAGACGCGGTCCGCAACACCGCGCCGGGTGCCTACAAGTCGGTGAACCGGCTCGGTTGGGACCCGGACAGACACCTCGACGTGATTCGCCGCGAGTTGACGGTGTGCCGGGTGGTCGACGACTCGACGCTGCGCGAGGAGGTCTGGTCGTTGCAGCGCAGGCTCGGCGCTCTCGGTAGCCGCCCGCCCGATCATGTCGTGCTGTCGCAGGATTCGACCACGGGACGATGGTGGACCGTGTGGGAACCTCCCGATGCCCGGGCGTCCGACGTCGGCTCACCCGAGCAGGTGCAGGAGACCGGCCGGATCGTCGCGATCCAGGTCGACGGGCCGTCGGCCGTCCACGGCCGCGCCGCCGGTGAGCAGCGCAACGTCTTCGTCCACACCGTCGAGAACCCGGGCATCGACTTCGGCAGGGTCCTCGGGGACTCCGCGGTGGCGGCGGCTCTTGCGGCACTGGCGCGCGATCCGGCCAACACCGACCTCCGGGAGGCAGCCGCCGATGCGGTGGCGGGGCTGCGCCCCCAGTCGAGGAGGGACTGGAACGCCGCATACTCGGCCACGGGCGCCGTGGCACGCACACCGACCGCCGACGCGCTCAACGGCACCGTTGCCGTGATCCGGTCACGTGCGGTGGAGATCGGCGATCACTCCTATCAGGAGAACACGATCGTGTGCGCGCTGAGCCCGACCATCGACGCCGCGGCTGTGCTGATCGACAACCGTGAGCTCGTCAACGGGCTGATCGACATCGTGTGCTCCGGAGCCGGGGCGCGGGAGGTGTCGGCGTTCGAGGATGCGCTCGGAACGGACCTCACTGCGAACATGGATCGGTCGCCGGCGCTGCGCGACAAGCGCGGCGTGGTGGAGCGCCCAGCCGCGGCCGGCCAGACGCTGCGGGTCCGCAGGTTGCGAAGCTCGCCCCCACCCGCTGAACCCGAGAAGGCGGCCTCTCGTCGATAGGTCGCGGCCTGGTCACGGATCGGGAACCAAGCGCATCCGCGTGGAGTTGTGCATTTTGCGGGTGTAACGTGCGCGGCCTGGTTCCCCACCGTCCCTCTGGGACTGGTGGGGCTTTTTCGTGGGGGGATGGCATCGCAACGCTGCGGGCGGCAGTCCCCGTCGACTACCAGAACATGCACCTCACCGGGCACGAGCTGGTCCAGGCCAGCAAGGACCTGCAGCGGCCACGAGTCACTCACAGACCCCTGGCTGTTCGCTGATCAGCGCCCGCAACCGAGCCCAGCGGTCGGGGATGGATCTCGCCGAACTGGCCGCGGTACTCGTCTACCGGGGGGCCCTCGTCCGAGCATGAACCCAAGGCCTACGCCCGCAACCAGGCGCAGAAGTCGTGGAAAGCAAGAGCGAGAAGGGCATTGACGTCCTCTGCGCGCTCGCGATGGTTCGTGAGGCACGCAGCCCCGACGTCGACCTCGGCATCCTCGCGTCCCATGACAGCGACCTCGAGCCGGCGCTCGACGAAGCGATCGCGCTGCAGTACGCCAAGGTCGAGACGTTCTCCCGGTCCGACCCAGCGCAGCCCTGACGCACGCGGCAGCTCCGCCCGAGCGGCACTCGCAGGGTGGAACACCCGGCTCGGTGAGACGGAGTTCGTCAACTGCTGGGACCGCTGCGACTACACATAGCAGGCCCACTCTGGCTCACCCGCATGAGCCGGTCGGTCTGAGCCGGCACCGAGCCCGGTTCGGGCCGGCGATGAGTCCGCGCCACGGCGGGAGTCTCAGTCTCCGGATGTGCTCGACCCGCTCCCGGCGTGAGGACTCTGATGGCACTGTTCCGAGACCGCGGCAACGAAGTCCCTTCCGGCACGACCGGACGGCCCACCTGGGCGGCTGTCCATGCCGAGCGGGCGGCCTTGGCCGCAGACCTCACAGGGTTGACCGACGAGCAGTGGGCGACGCCGTCACTGTGCCCCGGCCTGTCGGTGCGCGACGTTCTCGCCCATCTCACCGCGGGAGCGAGCCTGAGCCCTCTGAGGTGGTTCGCGGGAGTGGTCCGCTGCCGGTTCGACTTCGACAAGCAGGTGGCGATGCGGTTGGCCGAGCAGTTGGGTGCGACGCCTGCCGAGACCCTCGCCCGCTTCCGTGGCGCTGTTCCCAGCACGACGGCGCCTCCGTTGCCGAAGGTCGCACTGCTCGGCGAGATCGTCGTCCATGGCGAGGACATCCGGCGCCCGCTGGGAATCGATCACGACTACCCGATCGAGCTGGTGACGCAGCTGGCGACCTTCTACACGAGCTCGGACCTCATGCTCGTGGGCAAGAGCCGGGTGGCCGGCTTGCGACTCGTCGCGACGGACGGCCCGTTCGCCTCAGGCGCGGGTCCACTCGTGTCCGGCACGACCGTGGCGATCACGATGGCGACCACCGGACGCGTGGAGTACTGCGACGACCTCACGGGTGGCGGGGTCGAGACCCTGCGCGCCCGCTCGTGACCCGGCGGGCACGCCGCTACATGTCCAGCACCACGTCCGTGGTGGGACGCGAACAGCAGATGAGGATCTCGCCGGGCGGCGGTGGCTCGAGCGGCTCAGGTGAGTAGTCGACCTCTCCCGAGAGGAGGGCAGTGGTGCACGTGTGGCACACGCCGGTACGGCACGACCACCTCGTCGGGACGTCACAGGCGTCGGCGAACTCGAGCAGGCTGGTTCGCCCGGTGTCGAAGGGCACGGAGATGCCGCTGCGGGCGAAGGTGGTCAGTGGACCCGTGCCCGGCTGGCCCTGCGGCGGATGCGGTGGCACGCGCTGGTGGTCGGTGACGCCCGGGGTGATCGCGTCGAGTGCGCTGAACAGCTCGACGTGGATGTTGTCGGCAGACAGTCCGAGCGATCTGAGCGCGTCCTGCATGTCCGCCATGAACCCCGAGGGGCCGCAGATGTAGGCGGAGGCGTCAGTAGGGAGGTCCAGGTCTGCGAGCGCCCCGGGTGTCAGGCGCCCGCTCGTGGCGTGTGCGGCCGCGAGCTCGTCCGGGCGGGCGGCGCTGTAGAAGAGGTGCCGGTGCGCGTGCGGGAGGCTCTCGAGGAGGTCGTGGGCTTCTCGGGCGAGGGCGTCGTCGGCCGGCATGCGGGAGCCGTGGAGCCACCAGACCTCGCGTTCGCTGTGCTCCGAGGCGAGGCGGTGCAGCATGGCGACCACCGGAGTCACGCCGATCCCCGCCGAGATCAGGAGCACGGGGGCGTCGCGGTCGGTGAGGACGAAGTCGCCACGCGGCGCGGCGACGTCGAGTGCGGCGCCGGGTCGGAGTGCCGTGTGCAGGTAGCCGCTGACGAGGCCGTGGTTCTCGCGCTTGACACTGAGCCGGTACTCCTTCGCCCCCGGGGCGGAGGAGAGTGAGTAGCTGCGGACGGGAGCGGGGCTCGCGGCGCCGTTGACCCGCACCGTGAGGTACTGCCCGGGTAGTGCTGGGGGCAACGGCTGCCCGTCGTCGGCGGTGAGATAGATGGACGTGACCGTGCTGCTCTCCGGCACGACATCGGCGACGCGCAGCGTGCGGAACCCGGGCCAGGCAGGCTCGTGTATCGCATCCCGTGCGGCGGTCGGTGAGTCGGCGGCGGCCGCGAGTTCTCGGAACGAGTTCTGCCAGCCCGGGCTGAGCGCGGGGATGTCGAGCGCCAGCCGCATCCACTCGACATCGCGGTCGGGCAGGTAGAGCAGGGCGTCGATGTCGGCGACGCTCATCCCGTGCCGGCCGGAGGACATCTTGACGATCTCGTCGCCCGCCTCGACGGCGCCCTCGGTGATCACCCGCATGTAGAAGCCGGGACGATGGTGGGCGACGAGCAGCTGAGGCATATCGGGCTGGCCCAGGCGCATGCCGACGCGGTAGCAGGTCACTCGTGGCTGGGTGACCTCGAACTCGGCGTGGCCGATGCGGTAGCGGTCGCCGATGCAGACCTCGCTGTCCGGCAGCCCGTCGACGGTGAGGTTCTCGCCGAACTCACCGAACTCGAGGTCGTCGCGGTCGAGCTCGGTACGCCAGTAGTCATAGGACTGCGTCTGGTAGACGAGCACGGCCCGGATCTCGCCGCCGTGGCCGGCGAGGTCGCCCTGGCCGTCTCCGTCGAGGTTGAGCCGGCGCGCCATGCACGGGCCGGGCACCGGTGACTTCCAGATGCCGGTGTGGACGGTCCTGCCCTCCCACGCCACGTCCTTCGGCATGCCGACGTTGACGGACAGCAGTGAGGCCATGGCGACTCCTCCGCGGCCACGACCGGCGGTCGTCGATGCCGGTCCCCGAGACGATGGACGCCCCCCGTGTGCACCTTCAGCCCGCGACGCTAGGCGCATCGGCCCCGAAATTCGAGAGCGACACCAGGCGTCCCAAGCGATCGGGAGCCGGTCCATGCCGTAGATGTCCGAGTTGGTGCGCAATGGCCCATCCTCGGGTGCGACGGCGAGACGCAGCGTCGCCCGCAACGGCGGGCTCGACGGCTATCGCGCTGACGAGGCGACCCGGTTGATGACCCGGTGTGCCCGCCGCCGGACTTCCGTCTCGCCCGGCGGCGCCCTGGCCGTCTCCCACACCGAGGGGGATGACGCCGAGGCGGTACGCGGAGCGACGACGCCAGCCTCACCGCCGCTGAGCTGGTGGAGCGGCTGCGGGTCAGCCGGCGTCGATCTCCACCGCGATCAGCTATCTCGAAGGTCTGGAGCTGGTCCGACGCGAGCACGGTGGTCTGCAGCGGCGTGAGCGGGACGTCATCGGCGACGACGTCTGGTCCCGGTCGTGGTCGGCGAGCATCCGGGCGAACGTGATGTGGGTGGAGGTGGCCCGGCGGGGCGTCGAGGTCTTCGGGGCGGGCACCTCCCGCCTGCAGGCCCTGGGTGAGTTCTTCGAGCGCGTCCACCACGGCATGCTCGGTGGCGACATGATGGTCGACGCCGGGGACGCGCTGGCTGTCCTCGCGGCACTCGTGCATTCGGCCGAACCCCTCACGCCGCACGAGCTCGGCGGGTGGCTGGTCGACCCCGCGCGTGGTAGCGGTGGACCGCGTGCCCCGCCCGGCAAGGACGAGACCTGAGACGATTCGCGGAAAAGGTGTCGAGCGCCGCAGCG
>DASYES010000617.1:0-2988 GCA_036498885.1 Pseudonocardia sp. | reverse complement strand
ATTGCTCAGTTACCGCGGGCCGGCTTCGACGAACTCGTGAGCCAGAAACGATGAGGGAAGAGGTGGACAACGTGTCGAGTGAGGTGCGAACACCTGCCGGTGAGCATCGTGACCGGGTAACCCGTTTCCACCCTGACGCCGCACCAGACCGCTACATCCAACAGAATCGAGGTCCGATGCTCACGGCCATTGCCACCGCGATCGATGAGCCGCTCACGTTCACCGAACGTGCGGTGCCCGAACCGGGCCCGGGCGAGGTATTGGTCAAGATCACCGCGTGCGGAGTCTGCTACACGGACCTGGACGTGCTCCGGGGCCACTGGCCGATCGCCCGTTTCCCGGTCGTCCCCGGCCATGAGATCACCGGTGTGGTGGCCGCAGCCGGTCCCGGCGTGTCGTGGCCGGCGATCGGCACTTCCGTGGGCACCCAGATCCTCGGCGACTCCTGCCGCCACTGCGACTACTGCGCGCGCGGCGAACAGATCCTCTGTGTCCAGAAGCGCTTCACGGGCATCGTCATGGACGGCGGTTACGCCGAATACGCCGTCCTCGAGGCCGACTTCGCGACCACGCTGCCGGACGGGCTCGACCCCGTCGCCGCAGCCCCGCTGATGTGCGCGGGCCTGACCGCGTTCAACAGCCTCCGGCAGGCCGGAATCACCCCCACCTCACGTGTCGCGATCATCGGCGCAGGCGGCGTCGGCGCGTTGGCGGTCCGCTACGCCGTCGCCATGGGAGCCCGCGTGGCCGTCATCAGCCGGTCGAACCGACGTGAAGCGGCCGCCAGGAGGATGGGCGCCGAGCGGTTCATCGCCACCGAGGACTGCGACCCGGCCGAGGCGCTCACAGCCTGGGAGGGTGGCGCGAACCTGATCCTCAACTCCTCACCGTCCACCTCGGCCGCCGCCGCAACGCTCACCGGCCTGGCGCCCGACGGCACGCTCGTGCTGTGCGGGTACGGTCCCGAGCCGCTGAGGCTGCCCACCGAGCCGATGGCCCTCAACCGGCTGCACGTCATGGCCAACCCGTCCGGCTCCCCGCACGACACACGCGACGCCCTCGCGTTCTCGGCGGCGCACGGCATCCTGCCCGAGTTCACCCCGATCGGTCTGCGCGACGCCAACGCAGTGCTCGACGCCATGGCCAGAGGCAACTCCAACCGGCGGTCGGTCATCACCTTCGACTGACCGCTGCACTGGTCGGGACCGCCGGGATCTCGGGCAGCCGGGCCAGTGCCGCCGACACCGTGTGCGGCTGCGCAGCAAGGAGCGGCAACCGGACCGCGGGCGAGGCGATTCGCCCCTGCGCGTGTAGCACGGCCTTGAGCACGCTCGGGTTGGGCTCGGCAAAGAGCGCGGCAGCGAGGCCCGTCAGCGGCCTGGTCAGTTCCCGGGCACGCGCCGCGTCGCCGACCTGCCACGACGCCACCGCTTCTGCCCACCGCTGTGTGCGCAGATGCGCGGAGGCCAGCACCGCGCCCGCCGCGCCGACGGCCAGCAGCGGCCCGGCCATCACGTCGTCTCCCGCGAGCACGGCGAAGTCGGGCGGTGGGTCGGCCAGCAGATCCACGACGTCTGCGTCCACGGTCTGCACGCCGTGCTTCATCCCGATCACGCCCGGCAGCGCAGCCAGCTCCCGCAGCGTCACGGCGGTGAGCGTCCGGCCCGTGCGGTGCGGAATGTGGTAAATGATCAACGGGACGGCGGAGCGGGCGCTCAGCTCCCGAAAGTGCTCGACCACCCCCGCCTCGCTGGGCCGGACGAATGCGGGCACCGGCACGAGGGCCGCGTCCACCTCGGGCCGTCGAGCCAACTCCGCCAGAGCCCTAGCGGTGCGCGCGGTCGCGCTGGTGCCGGCACCGATGACCAGCGTCGCGCCGGTGTCCCGGCGAACCCGCGCGCAGACATCGATCACTGTGGCGCTCTCGGCATCTTCGAGGACGGCAGGTTCCCCCGTGGTGCCGAGCGCGACGATTCCGGCGGCGCCCTCCGCGACGACGTCGCGAGCCAGTCGCTCCAGCGCTACCGCGTCCACCTCACCCTCCGGCGTGAACGGAGTGACCAGCGGGACGTACAAGCCTGCGAGTTCCACGCGGCTGAGCCTCCGCCCGGTCACACGTCAGGTCTAGTTCACATCATTGAACCCGGGCTTAAGCTCAGCTGATGCTCGACGTCCGTCGCCTACGCCTACTGCGAGAACTCGCCCATCGCGGCACCATCGCGGCGGTCGCCCATGCGCTCGCCTACACCCCGTCGGCCGTTTCGCAGCAACTCAGCACGCTGGAACGGGAAGCAGGCACCGCCCTGTTGGAGCGCACCGGCAGACAGGTATCGCTCACCCCCGCAGCGCTCACGCTGGTCGCCCACGCCGAAGTCATACTGGAGCGGCTGGAGCAAGCCGCCGCCGACCTCGCCGCGACACGGGAGGGCCCTTCAGGACCGCTGCGGATCGGCGCGTTCCCCTCCGCGGCACGAACCATCCTCCCGGCCGCACTCGTAGCGCTGGCAAAAAGCCACCCGCACCTCGAACCGCGCGTGCACGAACTCGATCCCGCCGAGGTCGCCGGAGCGCTGCGCGCAGGTGAGGTCGACGTCGCTCTCGTCCACACCTACGACTTCGTCGCCGCACCGCCCGAACCCGGCCTGGACACCGTCCACCTGTTCGACGAGGCAATGTTCCTCGCCGCGCCGCGCACCATGACGCCCCTTCCCGACGACGACCCACTCGGCCGCTGGCGGGAGGTGCCCTGGATCGTCGCGCCGAGCACCACCCGATGCGGAACCATGACCATGCGCGCGTGCGAAGCCGCCGGGTTCGTGCCGCAGGTGCGGCACATCGTCGACGACTTCCCCACAGCACTCGCCCTCGTCGGGATCGGAAGCGGTGTGGCGCTCATCCCGCAGCTCGGACTGACAGACCCCGCGCCGGAGATCATGCTCGCGCCCTTGCCGATGCAACGCAGCACGTTGGCGGCCTGCCGACGCGGAG
>DASYES010000616.1:0-1807 GCA_036498885.1 Pseudonocardia sp. | reverse complement strand
CGACGTACATGTTCCAGCAGGGCTTCACGCTGGTGAACCTCGGCTACGGGTCCGCGATCGCGGTGGTGATCTTCATTCTCGCGATCGCCTTCATCATCACCTACCTCGCCCGCCAGGCACGCGCGGAGGAGAACTGAGATGGCAGGCGCGACCTCCACTGCCCCGGTCAGCCGGAGCCACGCCTCGCGGTCGCCGTGGTTCCACGTCGTCATGGTCCCGTTCACGATCCTGTGGCTCGCACCGATCGTCTTCGTGGTCCTCATCGCGCTGCGGAACTTCGACGACATCGCCGCCCGCGGGCTCGGCGCGCTGCCGGGGAGCCTGTCCCTCGACGGCTTCGCCGGCGCCCTCGCCGACGGCCGGGTGGGCCGCGCGCTCGTCAACAGCGCGATCGTCACCGTTTTCGCCGTGGCGGCCTCACTGGCGCTCGCGTCCGCCGCGGCCTATGCGCTCAGCCGGTTCCGCATCCCGTTGCGGCGCACGCTCCTGCTGATCATGCTGGCGGGGAACCTGCTCCCGCCGCAGATCCTGCTCATCCCGGTCTCGCGCATCGCGCAGGACCTGGGCATCTACGACACGCTGTTCGCGCTGGTGATCGTGCAGGTCGGCTTCGGGCTGGGGTTCTACACGTTCGTCCTGCACGGCTTCATGCGGGCGCTGCCGACCGAGGTCTTCGAGGCCGCGCTCCTCGACGGGGCGGGATCGGGCCGCACGTTCTGGAGCATCGTGCTGCCGCTGTGCCGCCCGGCGCTCGCCGCACTCGCGGCGCTCGCCACCACGTGGATCTTCAACGACCTGATCTGGGCGATGACCGTGCTGCGGACCGAGGCGCAGTTCCCCATCACCGCGGCCCTGCTCAACCTGCAGGGCGGCTTCTCGAACTCGTGGAACGTCATCGCGGCGGGCTCGCTCGTCGCCGCCGTGCCCACGGCGATCGTGTTCTTCGTCTTTCAGAAGCAGTTCGTCTCGGGTCTTCTGGTGGGGTCGAACAAGTGACGGAATGGGAGCTCCCGACGGCCCGGTCCGTGTATGTCGTGGCCGAGACGGACGTAGGTCTCGTCCTGCGGCACTGGGGCAGTCCGGGGCAGCGGCGCGCGTTCGCTCCCGCGGCCCGCACCCCGTTCGAGGCGCCTACGGACAAGGTCCCGCTCGAGTTCGCCGCCGCGGGTACCCGGCACGCCCAGTTCGCCGAACTGCTGGTGCAGGGATCCGACGGCGTGGACGGGGCGCTGCTGCGACTGGTTCCCGAGTCGGTGACGGTGACCGACGACGGCCGAGACGCCGCACTGACGGCGCTGCTGCGCGACCCGGACGCAGGCATCGAGGTGGCGCTGCACGTGCGCACGTCGCGTGCACACGACGTCGTCGAGCGGTGGGCGCGGGTGCGCTCCCTCCGCACGGCCGGAGACCTCCACCTGACCAGGGCGTTCGGCGCCGCCTGGAACGTGCCCGTCGGGCCGGGTGCGCGAGTGGCGGAGCTGGTCGGCACGTGGTCACGGGAGTTCACCCCGGCAGGGGTGGACCTGCCCGCCGGTCAGCTGAGCCTGGGGAGCCGGCAGGGCATCACCTCGCACCTGTATTCACCCGTCGTCGCTCTGCGCGCCCGCGATTCCGGTGACGACTGCGAGGCATACGGGGTCGCGTTGGCGTGGAGCGGGTCGTGGCGCATGGTCGTCGACGCCGTCCCGTTCCGCGACGTCGTCCGGGTCAGCGGTGGCGCCGACGACGAGACCGCCGTGATCACGCTCGCGCCCGGCGAGGAGTTCGAGACCCCACACCTGCTCGGAGCGTGGAGCTCCGGCGGCCT
>DASYES010000615.1:0-7538 GCA_036498885.1 Pseudonocardia sp. | reverse complement strand
TCTCGTCGCGGATCCGGGTGACGATCTGCGCCGTGCGGTCCGGAGGGTCGACCTGCGCGCAGAGCCGATCCATGACGGTGGCGTAGCGGTCGACGTCGGGCCGCTTGTCGAGGTAGAGCGCGCTCGAGAGCTGCTCGATGTAGACGACGTCGGGCAGGTCGGGCTCGGGGAACCGCAGGAGGGAGAACGATCCGCCCGCGGCGGCGTGCCCGCCGTAGCTGAAGGGCACGATCTGCAGGGAGACGTTCGGCAGCTCGCTCATCTCGATCAGGTGCGTGAGCTGCGCGCGGCTGAGCTCTGGTCCGCCGAGCGGCCGCCGCAACGCCGCCTCGTCGATCACCGCCCACAGCGTCGGGGCGGCCACCGCGGTGAGCAGCTCCTGGCGCCGCATCCGCAGCTCGACGCGGCGCTCGACCTCCGCCGGGTCGGTGTAGCCGAGCCGGGTGACGGCACGCGCGTACTCGGCGGTCTGCAGCAGTCCCGGAACGAACTGCAGCTCGTAGGTCCGGATCACCGATGCGGCCTGCTCCAGGCCGATGTAGGTCTCGAACCAGGTGGGCAGCAGGTCGGCGTAGCGCTGCCACCAGCCCGGCGCGTTGGCCTGGCGGGCCAGTGCGAGGAACTGGGCACGTTCCTCGCCCTCGCCGACGCCGTAGAGGGTGAGGAGGTCGGCGACGTCGCGCTCCTTGAACCCGACGCGCCCGAGCTCGAGCCTGCTGATCTTCGCGGGGGAGGCGCGGATGGCCTCGCCCGCGGCCTCGCGGGTGACACCGGCGGCCTCGCGCCTGCGGCGCAGCTCACCCCCGAGGCCGATCCGCAACACCGTAGGTCCGCCGCCCGCGCCCCGGATGATGCTGGTCGGGCGCACGAGGTGCGCGGCGCCTCCGGCCATCGCAACCCCGCCGTCGGTGGTGGCGTGGTCGCCGAGCTTGCCATCGGGCGTGACGCCGCCGGCTCCGCCGTCATCGGGCCCGATCTTGTCGGGCAGCGCGTTCACAGCTGCCCCGCGATCGCCGCGGCGCCTGTGGTCGGCGCGTGCACGCCTGTTGCATGTGTCCCCGCCACACCGGTCATCGCCGACGCGCTCCCCCCGGAGTACTGCTCACTCGCTCGCGCAGATAGGTGAGAGGTAACACTGTGCCCAGCCGGTGTCGTTCCGGCAAGCGGGTGGATGGCGCCCGACGTGCGCTCATCCTGCGAGATCGTCGAACTCTCCGCGGTGCACGCCCTCGATGAAGGCCGCGATCTCCGCTCGGGTGTAGATGAGTACCGGGCCCTGGGGCTCCCGGGAGTTGCGCACGGCCACCGTCCCATCGGCGAGTTCGGCCAGCTCAACGCAGTTTCCGCTAGGGTTGCTCACCGAACTCTTACGCCAGATCACCCTGAGGTACTTTACCTGCACGTGCAGATGGTTGTGCAGGAGTACTTGCGGATGCAAGGCAGTACGGCGAAGATCGTATACGGGGACACCACCCAACTGGGTGACATCCGGAGTACGGCGAGCGGGGGAGAGCCATGAGTTACTCCTGGGGTGCAGGACGAAGCGCGACCCGGCTGAATGATCGCGGGAGGCCCCTGCTCGAGGCCGTGCCTGCAGTGCCGATCCGGGTGGCGGACATCCGCCCCGTCCCGCCTCGCGACGATCGTGCGGGCTCCCAGGGTGGTGAGCACCAGAGGGTCGCCGACGAGCTCGCCCCGATGGTGGAGGTCTGGCAGCGACTGCTCGCGGAGCACGTGCCGGATGCTGCCGGGCGCTGTCGCACGTGTACGAAAGGTGGCACCGGCCTGCCGTCCATGCCGTGGCCATGCTCGATCCACGGGATCGCGGAGATGGCCAGGCGGGTGCACGACGGCGACGACTCCGCGGCCGTCGGGCCGGATCGGCTGTCGTCCTAGCCGACCACCGGGCCCCACCTGCCTACGCTTCCCGTCCGGGTCGCCACCGCTGGTGCCGGGTGCCGGTCGTCGTGCTGCGGATGAGCTCCAGGCGTGGCCGGGGACCATCGGTCCGGCCGGAGCGGGGCTTCCGGCTACCCGCCGCGAACGGCATCGGCCACGACGCAGCCGGCCCCGAGTACTCCTGCTCGGCTGCGGCATGCAAGGTCCAGTGCGGGTCGTACAGGTGCGCTCGGCCGATGGCACACAGGTCGGCGCGCCCGGCCAGCAGGATAGAGTTGACGTCGTCCCACGACGAGATGGCGCCCACCGCGATCACCGCCACGCCGAGCTCGCGACCGACCTCGTTGCGGATCCGGTCGGCGAAGGGCGTCTGGTAGCTGCGTCCGAACGCGGGCTGCTCCTCGGAGACGACCTGCCCGGTCGACACGTCGATGCCGGCGGCCCCGTGCTCGGCGAACGTCCGGGCGATCACCACGGCGTCGTCGACGTCGATCCCGCCGTCGTACCAGTCGGTGGCAGAGATCCGTACCGTCATCGGCCGCTCTGCGGGCCACGCCGCGCGCACTGCGTCGAACACCTCGAGCGGGAAGCGCAGCCGGCCCTCGAGGTCCCCGCCGTAGCGGTCGGTGCGGGTGTTGGCCAGCGGTGAGAGGAACGACGACAGCAGGTAGCCGTGGCCGCAGTGCAGCTCCAGCACGTCGAACCCGGCACGCGCGGCGGCGCGAGCGGCGGCCGCGAACTGCTCGCGGATGCCGGCCAGCTCGTCCATGTCGAGCTCGCGCGGCACGGCGTTGGCGGGAGAGTAGGGGATCGGCGACGGCCCGACGACCTCCCAGCCGCCCTCGGGCAGCGGCACGTCGATGCCCTCCCACATGCGTTTCGTGGAGCCCTTGCGCCCGGAATGACCGAGCTGCACGCCGATCTTCGCGTTGCTCTCGGTGTGGACGAACTCGACGATCCGGGTCCAGGCGGCCTCCTGCTCCGCGGTGTAGAGGCCGGAGCACCCGGGCGAGATCCGCCCCTCGGGCGAGACGCAGACCATCTCCGTCATGACCAGCCCGGCGCCGCCCATGGCCTTGCTGCCCAGGTGCACGAGGTGGAAGTCATTGGGTAGGCCGTCGTCGGCGCGGTACATGTCCATCGCGGAGACGACCACCCGGTTGCGCAAAGGCAGGTTCCCGAGCTGGAACGGCTGGAACATCGGCGGCGCCGCGTGCTCCTCGCCCGCGAACCAGCGCTCGGTGGAGGCCACGAACTCGGGATCGCGCACGCGCAGGTTGTCGTGGGTGACCCGGCGGCTGCGGGTGACGATGTTGAACGCGAACTGCGTCGGGTGCTGGTGCACGTAGTGGCCGATGTCCTCGAACCACTCGCGGCTCGCCTGGGCGGCTCGCTGGGTGGAGAGCACCACCGGCCGTCGCTCCTCCTCGTAGGCCGAGAGCGCCGTGCCGAGGTCGGGCTGCTCGTGCAGGCAGGCCACCAGAGCAAGGGCGTCCTCCATGGCGAGCTTCGTGCCCGAGCCGATGGAGAAATGGGCGGTGTGGGCGGCGTCGCCGAGCAGCACGACGTTGCCCTCGCGCCAGGTGGCGGTGGTGACGGTGGGGAAGGCGAGCCAACGCGAGTTGTTGCCCGACAGCTTCGCGTCGCCGAGAAGGTCGGCATAGAGATCCGCGATGGCGGCGATGGAGGCGGTGTCGTTCTCGCCCGGGGCGAGGTCGTCAGCCGCGATGCCGCCGAACGCCCGCCGCCAGACGTCCTCGTGCATCTCGACGATCACGGTGCTCGCGTCGCTGCTGTAGGGGTAGCCGTGCAGCTGCACGACTCCGTGCGCGATCTCCCGGACGTCGAACGTGAAGGCCTCGAGCACGTGGTCGGTGCCCAGCCACATGTACCGGCTGCGCCCGCTGCTGACCGCGCCACCGAAGTTCCCCGCCGCGCGGATGGCGGAGTTCGCGCCGTCGCTCGCGATCACCAGGTCGTGCGAGGCACGCAGCGTGGCGAGTGGAGGTGCCGGCGTGCGGAAGTGCACCGTGACACCCACCTCGGCGCAGCGCCGCTGCAGGATCGCGAGTAGCTCCTTGCGGCTCATCGCCGAGAACCCGTGACCGCCCGAGGTGGTGACCGTGCCTCGGAAGTGGACGTCGATGTCGTCCCACCGCGCGGTGTGCCGCTGCATCGCCGCAAAGACGGCCGGGTCGGCGTGCTCGATGCCACCCAGCGTCTCGTCGGAGAACACCACGCCGAAGCCGAACGTGTCGTCCGCGGCGTTGCGCTCCCACACCGTCACGTCGTGGCCCGGGTCGAGCTGCTTCGCCAGCGCCGCGAAGTACAGCCCGCCGGGGCCGCCGCCCACCACCGCGATCCGCATGTGCCTACCGTCCCCCTGCCTCGTCGGGAGTTGTCTCTCGTGTAGCAGCGCGATCGCGGAGCACGAAGCGCTGGAGCTTGCCGGTGCTGGTGCGCGGCAGCTCGGGCAGGAATCGGACGACCCGCGGGTACTTGTACGGAGCGATCACCTGCTTGGCGAAGTCCTGCAGCGCCAGCGGGTCGGGGGTGGAGCCACCGCGCAGCACCACGTAGGCCGTGACGACCGCACCGCGCTGCTCGTCCGGTGTGCCGACCACCGCGCAGTCGACGACGTCGGGGTGCGCCAGCAGCGCCTGCTCCACCTCCGGGCCGGAGATGTTGTACCCGGAGGAGACGATCATGTCGTCGCTGCGGGCGAGGTAGGTGAAGTAGCCGTCGGTGTCGCGGACGAACGTGTCGCCCGTGTGGTTCCAACCGTGCCGAACGTAGTTCTGCTGGCGGTCGCCGTCGAGGTAGCGGCAGCCGGTGGGGCCCTGCACGGCGAGGTGGCCGGGCGTGCCGTCGGGCACGGGGTTGCCGTCGTCGTCGAGAATGGCCGCCCGGTAGCCGGGCACGGCGCGGCCGGTGCAGCCGGGACGGATGTCGTCGTCGGCGGCGGAGATGAACACGTGCAGCATCTCGGTGGAGCCGATCCCGTCGATGATCCGCAGGCCGGTGGCGTCGTGCACCGCGTGCCAGACCGACGCCGGCAACGCCTCACCAGCGGAGATCGCGCGACGCAGCCCCGCGAGCCGGTCGAGCCTGCCGCTCGCGAGTATCGCCCGGTACGCCGTGGGGGCGGTGAAGAGCACGGTGGCGCCCTCCGCGAACACGGCGTCCGCGAGCTGGTCGGGGGTGACGCGGTCGAGCAGCACCGTGCTCGCCCCGGCGTGCATCGGGAACACCAGGAGCCCGCCCAGGCCGAACGTGAACGCGACCGGCGGCGTGCCGACCACGACGTCGGTCGGCTGCATGCGCAGGACGTGGCGGGAGAACGTGTCGGCGATCGCGAGGATGTCGCGGTGGACGTGCATCGTGGCCTTCGGGCGGCCGGTGGTGCCCGAGGTGAAGGCGAGCAGGGCCACGTCGTCGGCGGCCGTGTCGACCGCGACGAAATCGGTGTCCTTCCCGGCACTGCGGCGCGTGAGCTCGGCGTCGCCCGCGTAGGCCATCGTGGGCAGGTCCGCGGGCAGCGCCTCGGTGTAGGCGTGGTGGCACAGCGCCAGCGAGGGCCGGGCGAGCTCGCGGATCGCAGTGATCTCGCCTGCGCGCAGCATCGGCATCGTGCTCACGGCGACGCCTCCGGCGAGCAGTACCCCGAGCCAGCACGCCACCAGCCACGGCTCGTTCGGCCCGCGCAGCAGCACCCGGTTGCCCGGCACGAGGCCCATGTCCTCGGTGAGCACGGCGGCGATCTGGGCGGCTCGGCTGCGGAGCTGCCCGTACGACCACTCCGCGCCTGCGCCCCGGACGCACGGCCGGTCGTCCGGGGCCGCCGTGGCCAGGACCTGCGCGGCGTTGAGCCGGTGGGGGTATCGCAGCTCCGGCAGGTCGAACCGCATCTCGGGCCACTGCTCGCGGGGAGGGAGGTGATCTCGGCAGAACAGGTCGATGTGGGCACTGTGCGGGCGGGCCTCACCGGTCTGGTCACTGCGGGCGTCGACACTGCGGGACACGGTCACGGACGCCACCTCCTCCCCCGTGAGATCGAGTATGGCGAGCCCGTGACGAGAGTCAAGTAAACAGCACGTAGTCGTGGGCAGATATCGTGGAGGCGTGACCGCCGTCGAGCGTGCGCCTGCCGTCGGAGGCGCCCTGCAGCCCCGGCAGCTGATCGTCACGCTGTACGGGCTCTACGCCCGCGACGACGACGGTCGGCTCTCGGTGGCGGCGCTCGTGCGGCTGATGGCCGGGCTGGGGGTGGAGGAGCCCGCGGTCCGCTCGTCGATCTCGCGGCTCAAGCGCCGCGGCCTGCTCGCGCCCGACCGTCGCGACGGCACGGCCGGGTACGTCCTCACGCCCGCGGCGCGGCAGATCCTCGTCGACGGTGACGCGCGGATCTTCGGACGACGACGGGCCACCGAGAGTGACGGCTGGGTGCTCGTGGTGTTCTCGGTGCCCGAGTCGGAGCGGGAGAAGCGGCACGCGCTCCGCTCGCAGCTGGCCCGACTGGGGTTCGGCACCGCGGCCCCGGGGGTCTGGATCGCGCCCGGTCACCTTGCCGACGAGGTGATCGACGTGTTGCGCAGGCTCGGTCTCGACGGTTACGTCCAGCTGTTCCGCGGCGAGCACCTCGCGTTCGGCGACCTGCCTGCCACCGTGCGCGAGTGGTGGGATCTCGACGGGCTGCGTGAGCTCTACGCCGCTTTCCTCGACCGACATGCTCCGGTGTGGGAGCGGTGGTCGCGGCGGCGGTCGCCCGACCCGGCCGCGGCCTTCGCCGACTACGTGCGCCTCGTCACCGACTGGCGACGGCTGCCGTATGCCGACCCGGGCCTGCCACTGCACCTGCTACCACCGGACTGGAACGGTGTGCGCGCTGCGGAGCTGTTCGCGGAGCTCGCGCAGCTGCTGGCCGAGCCGGCGCGTGCACACGTCCGGGAGCTGATCGCGGGGCGGTGAGGCTGCCCGGGCGACTCGCGGGACGAAACCGGGCGACTCGCGGGGGTTTCGCGAGTCGCCCTCCTTATGTGCGCGAGTCGCCCTCTTTATGTGCGCGAGTCGCCCGGATCGCGTGGCTGAGTCGCGCGATCTCACGAGCGGGGCTCAGTCTCCGAGGGGCAGCACCGCGGTGCCCTGCAGCTCCACCAGCGCCTCGGCGTCCCAGAGCCGGGCGACGCCGATGCCGGCCATCGCGGGATACCGCGTGCCCACGAGCCGCCGCCACACCGTGCCGATCTCGCGGGCGTGTTCGCGATAGCCGTCCATGTCGACGATGTAGATCGTGAGCTGGGCCAGGTGCTCCGGCCCGCCGCCCGTGGCCCGCAACGCGGCGAGCAGGTTCTCGAGGGCGCGCTCGAACTGCACCACCAACCCGCCGGGGACGATGTGCCCCTCGGCGTCCATCCCGGTCTGGCCGGCGAGGAACACCGTGCGCCCGGTGGCCACCACGGCGTGCGCGAACCCGGAGGGCCGGGCCAGCTCCGGCGGGTCGACGCGCTCGATCACGACTGCCCTGCTTCGGCGGCGACTGTCCTGCTCACGTCCACTCCGTTCATGACTGCCCTGCTCACGACTGCACTGCTCACGACTGCACTGCCCCGCCATCGACGTTGATGCCCTGCCCGGTGATT
>DASYES010000614.1:0-4868 GCA_036498885.1 Pseudonocardia sp. | reverse complement strand
GAGGCCGACGCCCACACCACCGAGGCCGTCGAGGCCACGTGGTGGCACCCGGCCGAGGCGCTGGAGCACTGGCAGCGCGGCGAGATCGAGCTGATGGCCCCCACGGCCCGCACCCTGCAGGAGATCGCCGAGCACCCCGACAGTGCATCGGTCCTCGCAGCCGCCGACGAGCGCGTGGTGCAGCCGGTGACGCCGGTCGTGCGCCGCGATGGTGAGAAGGTCGTCGTCGTACTGCCGGGCGACCCCGACTTCGAGATCGACATCGCACGCATCGCTCCCGGAGGGAGCGCATGAGCCACCCCACGTACGGGGAGCTGCGGCCGGTCACCGCGCTGGCGTCGGTGCTGCTGGCGGAGAACCCCTCGCCGATGACGTTGGAGGGTACGAACACGTGGGTGCTGCGGGCTCCTGACGAGGAGGAGTGTCTGGTCGTCGACCCCGGTGAGGACGACGAGGAGCATCTGCGCCGGGTCGCCGCGCACGGTCCGGTGGCGCTGGTCCTGCTCACGCACCGCCACCCCGACCATGCCGCAGGAGCACGGCGCTTCGCCGAGCTCACCGGAGCCCCGGTACGGGCCCTCGACCCCTCGCTCGTGCTGGGGTCGGAGGCGCTGGGCGACGGCGACGTGGTGGCCGGTGCCGGAGTGGAGCTGCGCGTTGTCGGCACGCCGGGCCACACCTCGGACTCCCTGTCGTTCCTGCTCGACGGTCCCTCTGCAGGACCCGCAGTGCTCACGGGCGACACGATCCTGGGCCGCGGCACCACCGTGATCGCGCACCCCGACGGAGCCTTGGGCCCGTACCTGGACTCGCTCCGCCTGCTGAGCGAGCTGCCCGCCGGCACCACAGTGCTGCCCGGGCACGGACCGGAGCTCCCGGACGCTCCGGCGGCGGCCGCGGCGTACCTGACCCACCGTGAGCAGCGGCTCGACCAGGTCCGCACCGCGCTCGGGAAACTCGGCCCGGGCGCGTCGGCGCGGCAGGTGGTGGAGGTGGTCTACACCGACGTCGACCGTACGCTCTGGCCGGCGGCTGAATTGTCGGTGCAGGCGCAGCTGGACTACCTGCGCGCGGAGCGCTGAGGACGCCGTCAGGCGACCACCGGGACCGCAGCGGGCGTGATGGCGAGCGTGCCCCGGCGCAGCCACAGCACCACGGCCAGCACCGCGCCGGCCACGCCACCGGCCAGGAACGCCGCAGGAGGGCCCGCCTCCTCCACAACGACGCCTGCCACCGACTGCCCGGCCGCGATCCCGATCGTGGCGGCGGTGATCACCCAGCCGAACGCCTCCGTGGCCGTCTCAGCCGGGGCCGCGACGTCCACGGCCATCGAGTGGGCGGTGACCTGCGGGGTGATCACGGATCCGGCCAGGAGCATCGCCACCACGAGCACGGCCAGCGACCCCGACGGCCCGGTCAGCGCCATGGCGGCGACGAACACCGCGAACACGCCGAGCAGTACCGGCATCCGCAGGTGCAACGGGCGCGGCCACGGCCGGAGCCCGTAGAGCACGCCGGCGAGCACCGACATGACCGACCACGCCGACAGCAGCACGCCGCCCATCGCGGCCGAGCCGGCCGCAGCCGTCACTGCAGGCACGCCGACCTCGACCGTGCCGACGACGAGCCCGAACCCGAGCGACGCGAGCGCCACCGTGCGCATCCCCGGCTCCGACAGCGCGCCGAGCAGCCCTGGCGACGTGGTTCCGACAGCGGGTGAGCCGCCGTGCGCCGCTCTGGCCGACCGGGCCCGGACGGCGGGGGTGAGTGCGAATCCGATGGTGCCCACAACCATGGCCGCCGCGGCCACCGCCAAGCCGGTGCCGGGCCACGGCGCAGCCACGAGGAACGCGGCGATCGCCGGGCCGAGGATGAAGAAGACCTCGAGGCTGATCGCTTCGTACCCGTAAGCGGTGGAGCGCAGAGGGCCGGGTGGCACGAGGTCGGCCCACAAGGCCCTTGAGGCGCCCGGTAGGGCGGGCTGCACGAGCCCGGCAACCACCGCGAGCGCCACGAGCACCGGTAGGGGCTGACCGACCTCCACCGCGGCAGCGAGGGCGGCGGCCGCCAGCCCGAACAGCATCGCGGCCAGGATCAACGGTCTCGTCGCCCCGCGCCGGTCCATGAGGCGGCCCTGCAGGACCGCACCCGTCCCCTCCCCGACCAGCACGCCCGCCGAGACGAGGCCGGCAGCCGCGAACGAGCCGGTCGCACGCTGCACGTAGAGCAGCGTGGCCAGGCCGATCATCGCGATCGGCAGACGGCCGACCACGGAGGCGAGCACGGGGCCCGGGGCGCCGGGAGACGTCAGGACGACGCGGTAGTCGGAGAGCGATGCGGACGAGGAGGACACACCGGAAGCGTGACACATTCTGGTACGTGCGTACCAGTTCTTTACCGCAACGCCGATTGGCGACTTGCCGGGCGTCAGGTCCCGGTCAGGTGGACCGGAGCCGAGCCGACGGAGGTCGAAACGCTACCTGGCCCGGCGGGCGAGCCGCTCGGGCTCCAGGATCAGCACGCTCTTGCCCTCGAGCCGCAGCCAGCCCCGGTGGGCGAAGTCGGCCAGCGCCTTGTTGACCGTCTCGCGGCTTGCACCGACGAGCTGCGCGATCTCTTCCTGGGTGAGGTCATGGGTGACCCGCAACAGGCCCGACTCCTGAGACCCGAACTGCCGCGCCAGCTGCAGCAACGACTTCGCCACCCGGCCAGGCACGTCCGTGAAGATCAGGTCGGCGAGCATGTTGTTGGTGCGCCGCAAGCGTCGCGCGAGCACCCGGAGCAGCTGCTCAGCGATCTCGGGGCGCTTCCCGATCCACTCCCGCAACGCCGCCCGGTCCATCGTGTACGTCCGAACCTCGGTGACCGCGGTGGCCGACGATGTACGCGGCCCCGGGTCGAAGATGGAGAGTTCGCCGAACATGTCGGACGGCCCTGCCACCATCAGCAGGTTCTCGCGACCGTCCGGCGACTTACGCCCGATCTTCACCTTGCCGCTGCCGACGATGTAGAGCCGATCTCCCGGCTCACCTTCCGCGAAGATGACATGCCCACGCGGAAACTCCGCCGGCTCCAGCGCTTGAGCCAGAGCGTCAACCGCGTGCGGCTCCACTCCCTGGAAGATCCCCGCGCGGATCAGAACCTCGTCCACTGCACCGCCCCTCGTCCCGGCCGCTCAGCCGCGGCGGACCACTGGCGCGCCAGTCTAGGGGGTGTGCGTTTGGTGCGTGCCGCCGCGACCGCTCTCCAGTGGCCACCATGGGGCGTTTTCGTCACGTATAAGCCCAGTTCAGTGCGGTTCGACCGGTCTTGAGGGCTCCGCCGGAGCCCGGTCATGCCGCCTTGCTGCGCTTGGGCGGGCGGGGCCCCCGGCCGCGCCGGTTGCGTAGCCGGAACAACTCGAGCGCGCGGCCCGTGCCCTGCCTGAAAAGGGCCCGAACCTCGTCCGGGCGCGGTCGTTCGAGGAGCTCTTCGAGCTCCTCCGGGCGCAGAGTGGCCTCACGCAGCTTCGACTCCACACGCTCCATCCCGAGCGCGAAGAACATCACCAGCAGCGGCACGAGGACTGACAACCAGGCAGTCATGACGACGCAGATGATCCCGCACGAGTGATGACGACCGTCGGGCAGGGGGTGAGCACGTCGGCATGTCGATATCGTCTCGTAACATTCGCCGGTCACGGTCCGTGATGACCGCTGACCGACCGGCACCTTCGCCTCTTGTCGGTGTGGCGCCGTACGCTCGAAGCGTGACCACCGCTGCGCGGAACGCTGCGCGCCTCGCCAAACGGGTGGCCGACGGCGAGCCGTCCCTGGGCCGGGCCCGGCGGGTCGGCCGGATGCTTCGCACCCTCGCCGCCACCCATCCCGACGCGCATTGCGAGCTCGACTTCACCACGCCGCTGGAACTGGCCGTCGCCACGATCCTGTCCGCGCAGAGCACCGACAAGCTCGTCAACTCGGTCACGCCCGCCTTGTTCAGGCGGTACTCCACGGCGCTCGACTACGCCAAGGCCGACCGCGTCGAGCTCGAAGAGATGATCCACAGCACCGGCTTCTTCCGGAACAAGGCCAACTCGCTCATCGGGCTCGGTGCCGCCGTCGTCGAGAAGCACGACGGCGTGCTGCCGAACACCCTCCCCGAGTTGGTCGCCCTCCCGGGGATCGGCCGCAAGACGGCCAACGTGATCCTGGGCAACGCCTTCGACGTGCCGGGCATCACCGTCGACACCCACGTCGGTCGGCTCGTCCGGCGCTGGGGCTGGACACAGGAGGAGGATCCGGTCAAGGTCGAGCACGCCATCGGTGCGCTCGTGCCCAAGCGTGACTGGACGATGGTCTCCCATCGCGTGATCTTCCACGGCCGCCGCGTCTGCCACGCACGTAAGCCGGCGTGCGGCGCCTGCACGCTGGCCGACGACTGCCCCGCCTACGGCACGGGCCCCACCGATCCGATCAAGGCCGCCGCGCTCCTCAAGGGACCGTCGCGGCCGCACCTGCTCGCCATGGTCGGCATCCCCGACGACGAGGCGCCCGCGCCTGCGCCCGGCGGCGAGGACCAGGACGCGCCGTGAGTTCGCACGTCCGGGGGCGGCCCCACCGCTGTGGCCGGGAGGCGCGGCGGTGAGCCGTGAGCAGCTCAAGGTCCGGCGAGCGGAGCTGGTCACCACCCTGGTCGTCGTGGTGCTCGCCGCGGGGGCCGTGTTCGCGCTGTGGCCGCGCAGCGGATCCGAGCCCTCCACCGCCGGGGAGGCGCCCACCACACCACAGTCGGTCTCAGTGCCCGACTCCGAGCTTGCTCCGCTGCGCGCCGCCGCACGCACCGAGCCGTGCCCGTCGGGCAGCGGCGCTCCGGCCGCCGGCCCGCTG
>DASYES010000613.1:0-1853 GCA_036498885.1 Pseudonocardia sp. | reverse complement strand
CGGACGCCCGAGTGCACGCGGGTGCAGGATGCGTACTCGCTGCGCTGCGCCCCTCAGGTGCACGGCGCTGCCCGCGACACCCTGAGCCACGCGGAGGTGGTGGCGGGCCGGGAGCTGTCCGCGGCCATCGACAACCCGGTCGTCACGGAGGACGGGCGTGTGGAGAGCAACGGCAACTTCCACGGCGCTCCGCTGGGTTATGTGCTGGACTTCCTCGCGATCGCGGTGGCGGATGTGGCGTCGATGAGTGAGCGGCGCACGGACCGGTTCCTGGACGTGGCGCGGAACCAGGGGTTGCCGGCGTTCCTGGCCGACGACCCGGGCGTGGACTCCGGGCACATGATCGCTCAGTACGCCCAGGCGTCGATCGTGGCGGAGTTGAAGCGGCTCGCCGTCCCGGCCTCGGTCGACTCGATCCCCACGAGTGCGATGCAGGAGGACCACGTCTCCATGGGGTGGGCGGCGGCGCGGAAGCTGCGCCGGGCGTTGGAGGGGCTGACGCGGGTGCTCGGGGTCGAATTGCTCACCGCAGCGCGTGCCCTGGACCTGCGGGCTCCGTTGGCGCCTGCCCCGGCCACGGCCGCCGTGCGTGACCGGCTGCGGGTCGAGGTGCCGGGTCCCGGACCGGACCGGTGGCTGGCCCCCGAGATCGACGCCGCCGTCCGGCTGGTGGACGGCGGCGGGGCCCTGGCCGCGGCGGAGTCGGTGGTCGGCCCGTTGCGCTGACGGCCCTTGCGCGAGGCGCGCGTCAGAGCGCTACTCGTATCCGCGGAGGAAATCGATGTCGGAGGAAATCCACGTCCGACCCGACGAACGAGGAGGTATGCCATGGAGGGCGCCCGTCCTGTCCGAGCCGCCCGTGGCACGAGCCTGACCGCACGGTCCTGGCAGACCGAAGCGCCGCTGCGGATGCTCTGCAACAACCTCGACCCCGAGGTGGCCGAACGACCCGACGACCTCGTGGTCTATGGCGGCACCGGGCGCGCGGCGCGCGACTGGGCGTCCTTCGACGCGATGGTGCGCACCCTCACCACCCTGGCCGACGACGAGACGATGCTGGTGCAGTCCGGCCGTCCGGTCGGGGTGCTGCGCACGCACGAGTGGGCACCCCGCGTGCTCATCGCCAACTCCAACCTCGTCGGCGACTGGGCCACCTGGCCCGAGTTCCGCAGGCTGGAGCGGCTGGGCCTCACGATGTACGGGCAGATGACCGCAGGCTCGTGGATCTACATCGGCACCCAGGGCATCCTGCAGGGCACTTACGAGACCTTCGCCGCCATCGCCACCAAGCGGTTCGGCGGCTCGCTCACGGGCACGCTGACCGTCACCGGCGGCTGCGGCGGCATGGGCGGCGCGCAGCCACTCGCTGTCACCCTGAACGGCGGGGTGTGCCTCGTGGTCGACGTCGACCCGGCCCGGCTGCGGCGCCGCGTCGAGCACCGCTACCTCGACGAGCTGGCCACCGACCTCGACGACGCCGTGGCGCGCTGTGAGCGTGCCCGGCGCGAGGGCACGGCGTGGTCGGTCGGAGTGGTCGGCAACTGCGCGGCCGTTCTTCCGGAGCTACTACGCCGCGGCGTAGAGGTGGACATCGTGACCGATCAGACCTCTGCGCACGACCCCCTGTCGTACCTGCCCGACGGCGTCGACCTCGACGACTGGCCGGAGTACGCGGCGTCGAAGCCCGAGGAGTTCACCGACCGGGCGCGGGAGTCGATGGCGCGCCACGTCGAGGCCATGGTGGGCTTCCTCGACGCGGGCGCCGAGGTGTTCGACTACGGCAACTCCCTGCGCGACGAGGCCCGGCGGGGCGGCTACGAGCGCGCGTTCGCCTTCCCCGGCTTCGTCCCGGC
>DASYES010000612.1:0-1815 GCA_036498885.1 Pseudonocardia sp. | reverse complement strand
GCCGAGCACACCGTGAGCGAATCGTTCACGGTGCGGCGCAAGTAGCCGGGCACCGAACCGGAAAACCGGAACTGCACCCCGAGCGCCGGTCGGGCCATTCCGTGGCGCTCGATCGAATGCGACCCGCCGTGCCTTCTCGCGGTCGCCACCGGGGCGCCCTCGCACGGCCGGATCGCGGTGGCACGCTGTATCGGCCGGCGATCGAGCTCTCCGCACCCCGACGCGAGCGTCCCCGACATCCGGCCCGGGCCTGGCCGGGACATCGCGCACGCTGCCGGCAAGCCCCGGGATCCTCCGCAGGGCCGGGAAGGTTCCGGGAGCTTCGTCCAGTGATCGAGCTCAGGGCACTCGCGCGCGGCCCTGGTAGCTCGTTCGCTTGCCGCTGAAGCGGTTCGAGCCTTCAGCCCTCGAACTTGTAGCCCAGTCCCCGCACGGTGACCAGGTGCTTGGGCGCGGAAGGGTCGGCCTCGACCTTCGACCGCAGCCGCTTGACGTGGACGTCGAGGGTCTTGGTGTCGCCGACGTAGTCGGCTCCCCACACCCGGTCGATCAGCTGCCCGCGGGTGAGCACCCGGCCCACGTTGCGCAGCAGGTACTCGAGCAGGTCGAACTCCTTGAGCGGCAACGCCACGTCGTCGCCGTTGACCGACACGACGTGCCGTTCGACGTCCATGCGCACCGGGCCGGCCTCCAGCACGCCGGGCAGCCCGTCGGTCTCGGTGACGCCGTCGCCGCCGCGGCGCAGGACCGCACGGACGCGCGCGATGAGCTCCCGGGCCGAATAGGGCTTGGTGACGTAGTCGTCGGCGCCGAGTTCGAGCCCGACGACCTTGTCGATCTCGCTGTCGCGGGCCGTCACCATGATCACCGGCACGGTCGAGCGGGAGCGCAGCGCCTTGCAGACATCGGTGCCGCTCATGCCGGGCAGCATGAGGTCGAGCAGCACGATGTCGGCGCCGTTACGGTCGAACTCCTCGAGCGCGTCCTGTCCGGTGGCTGCCACGGCGGTGGTGAACCCCTCCTTGCGGAGCAGGAACGCGAGGGGGTCCGCGAAGGACTCCTCGTCCTCCACGATGAGCACTCTGGTCATGGGTTCCTCCCAGCTCACCCGACTCGATCGGGTAGTTCTGGCCGCCGGACGAGGTCGGCCGGGGCGCTGCCGGCGCTGCCCGCGCCGGACTCGTCGTCGGGCTCCGCGTGGGCCGGCAGCCGCATGGTGAATGTCGATCCGGTGCCCGGACTGCTCCAGAGCCGGACTTCGCCGCCGTGGTTGGCGAGCACGTGCTTGACGATCGCGAGACCGAGCCCGGTGCCCCCGGTGGCGCGTGACCGAGCCGGGTCGACTCGGAAGAACCGCTCGAAGACCCGCTTCTGGTGCTCGGGGGCGATACCGATGCCGCGATCGGTGACGGCGATCTCCACCCATTCACCCGCGCGGCGCCGGGAGACCGACACCGACGCCTCGGGCGGCGAGTACGCGATCGCGTTCTCGACGAGGTTGGACAGGGCCGTGACCAGCAACGTCAGGTCGCCCTCGACCTCCAGCGCGGTCGGGCGGTCCACGATGATCTCGATACGCGCGGATTCGGCGGAGAGCCGCGAGCGGGCGAGCGCCTCGCGCACCACCTCGTCGACGTCGACGACGCCCATCTCGGGCAGCCGCTCGGCACCGGTGAGCCGGGAGAGCGCGATCAGCTCCGTGACGAGGTTGCCCAGCCGCGTGGCCTCGTTGAGGATCTTGGTGCCGAAGCGGCGCACCTCGACCGGGTCGTCGGCGGCGTCGAGCACGGCCTCGGCCAGCAGGGTCAGCGCGCC
>DASYES010000611.1:0-3971 GCA_036498885.1 Pseudonocardia sp. | reverse complement strand
GAGCAGCCCGGCGATGATCCGGCGCCCCTGCTCGGGCGAGAGGTCCCGGATTCGCCCGAGGTGCAGTGCGAGCAGCGCGAACGCGGTCACCGTGGAGGTGAACGACTTCGTCGCGGCCACCGACATCTCCGGGCCGGCGTGGAGGTAGATGCCGCCGTCCACCTGGCGGGCGATCGTGGAGCCGACGACGTTGACGATTCCGATCACGCGGCCGCCCTTGCGCTGCAGCTCCTGCATCGCGGCAAGCGTGTCGATCGTCTCGCCGGACTGGCTGACGGCGACGTAGAGCGTGTCGGGCTCGACCACCGGGTTGCGGTAGCGGAACTCCGACGCCGCCTCCGCCGTGGCCGGCACCCGCGCGAGGTCCTCGATCAGCTGGGCGCCGAGCTCGCCCGCGTAGCAGGCCGAGCCGCAGCCGAGGATCTTCACGCGGCGGATCTCCCGGGCCTCGCGCACGGTGAGGTTCAGGCCACCGAGGTGGGCGGTGGAGAACCGCTCGTCGATACGGCCCTTGAGCGCCCGCTCGATCGTCCTCGGCTGCTCCTGGATCTCCTTGATCAGGTAGTGCGCATGGTCGCCGATCTCGGCCCCGACCACGTCCCAGTCGATCGTGGACGGGCTCTTCGCCGTGGACCGGTCGTCGAGGGTGTAGGTGCGGTAGCCACCCGCGGTGATCGTCGCGAGCTCGCCGTCGTCGAGGTAGACGACCTGGCGGGTGTACCCGATCAGCGCGGCGACGTCGGACGCCACGAACATCTCCTTCTCCCCGACGCCCAGCAGCACCGGGCTGCCGTTGCGGGCGACGACGATCCGGTCGGGGTGCTCCGCGTCCAGCACCGCGAGCCCGTAGGCCCCGACCACCTGGCGCAGCGCTTGCCGCACGGCCTGCTCCAGATCGCCCGCCCCCGCCGCGAACGCCGCCGCCACCAGGTGCGCCACGACCTCGGTGTCGGTCTGTGACGCGAACTCGACGCCGTCGGCGGTGAGCTTGGCGCGCAGTTCGTCAGCGTTCTCGATGATTCCGTTGTGCACCACGGCGATCCGGCCCGCCGTGTCCAGCTGCGGGTGGGCGTTGGCCTCGCTCGGCTCGCCGTGTGTGGCCCAACGCGTATGTCCGATGCCGGGCGCCCCCTTGAACCGGGCCGGTAGGTCAGCCGCGAGGTCGGCCACCCGGCCGCTCACCTTGCGTACCTTCAGCCCGCCCTTCGCACTCAGTGCCAGCCCGGCGCTGTCGTAGCCGCGGTACTCCAGCCTCCCGAGCCCCTCCAGCAGGATCGGAGCAGCGTCCTGGGGCCCCACGTAACCGACGATGCCGCACATACAGTTCCTCCCGGTCGACTAGCCGTAGACCATCCGCCGCAGCTGGCGGGCCGACTGCGGCGGCGGCGCGACCCGCCGTGACGCCAGCTCGGCACCCACCACCGCGAAGATCTGGTCGTTCGTGAGCCCGCGGTTCTTCAGCTCCGCGTGCCGCCGCCGGACGAAATCCGGCAGCTGCTCGGCGAAGTACCCGACCACCTCGGCCACCACCCGCGCCGCCTCACTCGCATTGAGCGGGGTGCTACCAACCAGGTGGGCGATCAGGTCGTCGTATGGTCCGGCGGGCACGAGAGGTGATAGTGCCCTGCGGAGGCGCGGAACCCCAACTTCCTGCCCGTTATCGGGCAGGATTCGACCGATTCGTGGGACCACGACGTCGGTACAGCACCGCGCTCCGCGACAGGGACGTTCAGCGCGTGAGGTCAGGGAGCGAAGGGCGAACCGACGATCTCGGCGATGATCTTCGTGGCCTGCAGCGTGGCGCCATCGTGGCCCTCCGGGCCGATCGTCTGCAGGCCCAGCGGAAGGCAGTCGACCTCGGTGGCCCCCATCGGGCAGGCGATGCTGGGCACGGCCAGGTAGCTCCACAGCCTGCCGCACAGGCCGTTGCCCGTGCTGGCCAGGCCGTTCGTGGCTGGGCCCAGTGCCGCCGGGGTGAGCAGGAAGTCGCAGTCCGCCCACAGCCCGGCGAGGGCCGCCCGGTCGGATTCGCGACCCTCCATGGCCTGGACATAGGTCTGCCCGCTCACACGGCGTCCCTCCTCCAACAGGTCGAGAAGCGCGGCGGTGACCTGCGACTCCTTACCCTGGATGCGCGGTGCGAGCAGCGCCGCGATCTCGTGCGACATGATCTGCCAGTGACGCTCGATGCCCTCGTCCACCGAGAACGGCAAGGGGTCGACGTCGTCCACCGTCAATCCCGCCTGTCGCAGCTTCTCGCCGGCCCGAGCCAGCAACCCCTGCATCTCCGGGTGCCATTCGTTCGAGGTCGGACCGGCATGCAGGCCGATACGCAGGCTCGCCGGGGCGGGTGGCTGCGGCAGTTCGCCGAGGAAGATCTCGTGGAGCAGCAGGAGGTCGTCCACCGAGCGCGACAGGAAGCCCAACGTGTCGAGGGTGGCGGAGGTGGCGAGCATGCCCTCCAGCGGCAGGCGACCGAAGCTCGCTTTCCAGCCGTACACGCCGCAGAAGGCAGCAGGGCGTACGAGTGAACTCACGGTCTGACTTCCAGTCGCCAGCGGCACGTGATGGTCGGCCAGCGCTGCCGCCGAGCCGGAGGAGGAACCGCCCGGCGTGCGGCCGGGCCCCCGCGGGTTGCGCGTGGGTCCGGGCGACATGGCTGTGAATTCCGTGGTGACCGTTTTCCCCAGAATCACCGCGCCTTCGGCACGCAGCTTCGCCACATGCGCAGCATCCCGGCGAGGTTTGTTGTCCCGGTAGATGGGCGAACCGAAGCGGGTGAAGAAGGGCAAGGCGTCGGCATTGTCCTTGATGCCGACCGGAACGCCGTGCAGCGCGCCCTGCGGCGCGGTGGCATCGCGCGCGGCAGCCTCGGCCAGCGCAGCCTCCGCATCCACCTCGACCCAGGCCTCGAGATCGGGCTCGCGCTCGCGTATCCGCTCCAGACAGGCCGTGACCAGCTGCACCGACGTCAAACTCCGGGCACGGATGCGCCGGGCAGCCTCCGTAGCCGTCAAAGCCACAAGATCGTCTCGCTCCACCATCGCGACAGGTTTCCTTCCAGCATTCCCCGGCCGCCGTTGGTCGGACGCCCCAGTCACTTCGACAATTCCGAGGGTAGCCATTTCCCCCGGCCGGATCGCACGATGCACGGGAAATCGCGGGCGAGTGTTCAGACATTCTCCTGCGGGGACACCTGTGAAATCGCGGCTTCCCACCGGCCCGCTGCCACAGGCCAATTCGGGACCGGCCTGGCCGGCCGGAATCCGGGCCGGGCGTAGGACCAGGTCTGCAGCGCCGCGGTTCCGGTCGGGGCCGGTTATGCCGCGGGCTCCAGCTCTCCCGCCTGCCACAGCCTGGCGTAGTAGCCGCCCATGGCAAGCAGCTCCGCATGCGTTCCCGTCTCGACGATCCGGCCGTCGTCGAGCACCACGATCCGGTCGGCCCGCGCGGCCGTGGCCAGCCGGTGTGCGACCACGAACGTTGTGCGCCGGGACGTCACGCGGTCGCTCGCGGCCAGCACGGCGGCCTCGGTGGCAGGGTCGAGTGCGGCCGTTGCCTCGTCGAACAGCAGCAGGTCGGGGTTGGCCAGCTCCGCTCGGGCGAGCGCCACCAGCTGTCGCTGTCCGGCCGACAACCCCTGCCCACGCTCTCCGACCACCTGGCGGAACCCGGCGGGCAGGCTGCGCACCAGATCCAGCGCGCCGACCGCGCGGGCCGCGGCCTCGATCTCGGCAGGTGTGGCGTCCGGGCGGGCGTAGGCGATGTTGGCGGCGACGTCACCGGTGAACAGGTGCGGCTCCTGCGGGACGATGCCGAGCCTGCGCCGGTACTCGCCCAGCGGGTAGCTCCGCACGTCCACCCCGTCGACGAGCACGGCTCCCGTGCCGGCCTCGTAGAACCGGGCGAGCAGCTTGACCACCGTGGACTTGCCCGCGCCGGTGGCGCCGACCAGCGCGATCGTCTCGCCT
>DASYES010000610.1:0-6065 GCA_036498885.1 Pseudonocardia sp. | reverse complement strand
TCGAGTCGGCAGTGGCCGCCCGCTGATCATCAGCGAGCGGCCACCGATATGTGCTGCCGGCCTTAGGTGAAGATGCTGACGCCGCCGGGCCCGACCAGCAGGCCGACGATGATGAGCACGATTCCCCAGATGAGCTGCTTGCGCAGGATCGCGAGCACGCCGGCGATCACCAGAACCACGGCGATGATCCACAGTAGAGTTGACATACCGCTAAGTGCCCTGATCACTCGCTCGGGAACCGCGCCGTTCGGGTGACCCACGCAACTGTTCGGCCGCATCGGCCCTCGTCCGGCGCGCGGCCGAACGGAGCTGCTGCGGCTTCCTGGGGTCGTCCGGGTCGGGTGGCTCCCGCGGTCCGCCTGCCGCGGGCACGGTTACCCTTCTGGGTGTGAACTGGACCGTCGACGCCCCGGTCGAAGTGCTGCCCGAGCTGCCGCCCCTGCCCGCCGAGCTGCGTGCCCGCCTCGACGACGCACTCGACCGGCCCGCCGCTCAGCAGCCCGACTGGCCCGACAGCGAGCAGGTCGCGCACGTCCGCACCGTGCTCGAGAGCGTGCCGCCGGTCACGCTGCCCCCCGAGGTCGACCGTCTCCAGGAGCGGCTCGCCCAGGTCGCCCGCGGCGAGGCGTTCCTGCTCCAGGGCGGCGACTGCGCCGAGACCTTCTTCGACAACACCGAGCCGCACATCCGCGCCACGATCCGCACACTGCTGCAGATGGCCATCGTGCTCACCTACGGTGCGTCCCTGCCCGTGGTGAAGGTGGGGCGGATCGCGGGGCAGTACGCCAAGCCGCGCAGCGCGCCCGTCGACGCACTGGGGCTGCCCTCCTACCGCGGCGACATCGTCAACTCGATCGTCGCCCACCCGGCCGCCCGTGTGCCGGATCCGTCCCGCATGGTCCGGGCCTACGCCAACGCGAGCGCGGCCATGAATCTCGTGCGGGCGCTCACCGCCACCGGCATGGCGGACCTGACGATGGTGCACGACTGGAACAAGGATTTCGTGCGCACCTCGCCTGCGGGGGAGCGGTTCGAGACCATCGCGGCGGAGATCGAGCGGGCGCTGCGCTTCATGGACGCCTGCGGCGTCGACGACCACAACCTGCACAGCGTCGAGTTCTACGCCAGCCACGAGGCCCTGCTCATCGACTACGAGCGGGCCATGCTGCGGATGGACACCACCGGCCCCGAGCCGCGGCTCTACGACCTCTCGGCCCACTTCTTGTGGATCGGGGAGCGCACCCGCCAGCTCGACGGCGCCCACGTCGCCTTCGCGGAGCTGCTGTCCAACCCGATCGGCCTCAAGATCGGCGCCACCACCACGCCGGAGCTCGCCGTCGAGTACGTCGAGCGGCTCGACCCGCACGGCACACCAGGGCGGCTCACCCTCGTCAGTCGGATGGGCAACGGCAAGGTCCGCGACGTGCTGCCACCGATCGTCGAGAAGGTGGAGGCGTCGGGCCACAAGGTCATCTGGCAGTGCGACCCGATGCACGGCAACACCGTCGAGTCCACCACCGGCTACAAGACCCGCCACTTCGACCGGATCGTCGACGAGGTGCAGGGCTTCTTCGAGGTGCACAGGGCACTGGGCACCCACCCCGGCGGCATCCACGTGGAGGTCACGGGCGAGGACGTCACGGAGTGCCTCGGCGGCGCGCAGGAGATCTCCGACGCCGACCTCGCCGGACGCTACGAGACGGCCTGCGACCCCCGCCTGAACACGCAACAGTCGCTGGAGCTGGCCTTCCTCGTGGCGGAGATGCTCCGCGGCTGACCCACCACCCGCGAGTCGCCGGTTTCGGGTGCGTGAGTCGCCCGGGGTGGTGGCGCGAGTCGCCGGTTTCGGGTGCGTGAGTCGCCTGAGGTCGTCGCGCGAGTCGCCGGTGCCCGGTGCGCGTGTGGCCAGTTCCGGGCGCTCCGCGTGTTCCTGTTCCGGGCCGGACTTGCGCGGGCGGAGGGCGACTCGCCGACGGAAAACGGGCGACTCGCGCGCACGTTCGGGGCGACTCGCGCAGTGGCGGGCGACTCGCTCACGGGCCTCGGGCGACTCGCGCGCTCGAATCGGGCGACTCGCGCCCACGTTCGGGGCGACTCGCGGGGGTCAGAACGTTTCGAGGGTGACCGTGCTCCCCTTGTCCACCAGCGTGCCGGCGCTCGGGTCCTGGCCGATCACGCGGGAACGACCGCGCCCGTCGGAGAACCGGGAGTGCTGGTCGGAGTCGAGCCCGGCGTCGTCGAGCTTGTCGGAGGCGTCGTCATACCGCTCCCCGATGACGAACGGCACCTCCACCTGGTCCTCCTCCGGTGGCTCGGGGCCGCGGCTGAGCACGAGCGTGACGGGCGCGCCGATCGGGAGGGCGGTGCCGGCCGGGGGGTTCGTGCCGACGACCGCACCGACCGGCACGGTGGCGCTGAACTGGTCGGCTTCGGTCGATCGCACCGGGGTGAGGTCGCCGTCGCGCAGGGCCTGTTCTGCTGCTGCGACGGCGGTGCCGGAGGCAACGGCCGGCACAGTTGGCCGGCCGGAGGAGACCGTGAGCACCACGATGCTGCCGCGCAGCAGTCGGGCATCCGGCTGCGGGTCGGTGGCCGAGATGGCACCTTCGGGCTGTGTGTTGTCGCGGGCCGTCTTGATGCTCGCGACGAGATCGGACTCGCTGAGCAACTGCTGCGCCGTGGCCTGCTGCAGGCCCACCAGGGACGGCATGGCCGTCCACCGGCCGCTGCCGAGCCACCAGGCCGTCGCCCCCACGAGCAGCGCGAGCACGAGCACCACCGCCACCCAGACGGCGAAGACGCGTCGGCTGCGCCGCCGGGCACGCAGGTGAGGCGGGGCACCGCCGGCCGTGGCCGGATGCTCCGCCTCATCGGATCGCGGCATCATCCGGGTGCCGGTGCGGCCGCCACCTGCTCCCGGAGGAAGCGCGGCACCAGCGCCGCTGGGCACGTGTTGCGGCATGGCGGGCTGCGTGTCCTGGTCCTCCAAGGGGCGCCCCGGCGGCACCGGCGGCGGGACCCGCGGCACCTCGAGCTGCACCGCCACCCGGCGCAGCTCGGCGAGCATCGCCGCGGCGTCCGGGGGTCGGGCGGCCGGGTCGCGGCTGGTGGCGCGCAGCACGAGGTCGTCGAGTTCGGGTGGCACGTCCCCGGCGATCAGTGACGGCGCCGGCACGTCGGTGTTGACGTGCCGGTACGCCACCGAGAGCGCCGTGTCGCCGGAGAAGGGCGGTGCGCCCGTGAGCAGCTCGTAGAGCAGCACGCCGGCTGCGTAGACGTCGCTGCGCGAGTCGGCTGCGCCCGTGGTGACCTGCTCGGGGGAGAGGTAGTTGACGGTGCCCAGGATGTAGCCGGCGTGGCTGGCGCCGGCTTGCGCGGCGGCGGTGACGAGCCCGAAGTCGGCGACCTTGACCTCACCGGTGTAGCTGATGAGTACATTCTCCGGCTTGACGTCGCGGTGGACGAGCCCGAGCCGGTGCGCCTCGGCGAGCCCGGACAGCACCGGCCCCATGACGGCCAGCGCCGCCGGCACGCCCAGCGCTCCCCGGGCCCGGAGGACGTCGCGCAGCGTGCCGCCGTCGACGAGCTCCATCACGAGGAACAGCACCGGTCCGTCGACGCCCATGTGGTCGCCCTGGTCGTGCACGTCGACGACCGCGGGGTGGTCGATCCGCGCGGCAGAGCGGGCCTCACGCTCGAATCGCGCCCGGAATGCCGGGTCGGACGCTAGTCGCGACTCCATCACCTTGATCGCGACTGGGCGGTCCAGGCGGGTATCGGTACCCCTGTAGACGGTGGACATGCCGCCACGGGCGAGCACCGGGCCGACCTGGTACCGCGCGTCGAGCAGCGCGGCCGGCGGGGCGTTCACACTAGAACGGTACCGTCCGCGTACCGTGGGGCCGGACCTACCGCGCCTGTGGCATCGTGGTTCCTCGTGAACGACGTGTCCGTGCTCTCCGAGGTCGTGGCGACGCTGCCCGTCGCGGAGGTCGCCCAGAGGCTCAACCAGCCCGTATCCCGAGTGCACCAGTTGGTGCGCGATGGCCAGCTCCTGTCCTTCCGCCGTGATGGCGAGGTTGTCGTCCCCGCCGATTTCCTCGACGAGGATGACGCCGTGGTCAAGGGTCTGTCCGGGACGATCACGGTGTTGCGCGACGGCGGTTACTCGGACTCGGACATCCTGCGGTGGCTGTTCGACGATGACGACTCGCTGCCGGGCACACCGGTGGCGTCGCTGCGTGCGGGCCGCCACCGTGAGGTCAAGCGCCGCGCCCAGGCGATGGCGTTCTGACAGGTCGCGCGGGCAGGCTCAGGAGCGCGCCCGCGCGAGCACGGCTCGCAGCATTCCCGGCACGGCCACGGCGGCGCGTGTGCGGTTGGACACGGTCACCCTGCGGTGCAGCACGTCGTAGTCGGCCGCCTCGATCTCGTCGAGGATCCCCTGGTACAGCCTGAACGCGCACGCGATGCAGGCCCGGGACACCGGTTCGAGCATCGCGACGCCCGGAGCCGCACGTCGGTAGATCGCGCGCGTATGTGCGACGAGGTGCGCGAGCGCCCGGCGCACCCGGCGGTCGTGCCTGCGTGTGCGGCGGCACCAGGTGAGCAGCTCGCGGTCCACTCCGAACGCGGCGAGCTCGTCGGCGGGGAGGTACAGCCGGCCCCGGTCGAGGTCCTCTCCGACGTCGCGCAGGAAGTTCGTGATCTGAAACGCAACTCCGAGCGCCGCGGCGGCAGGCTCAGCCTCGGCGCGCGGCACGATCGTGCCCAGGATCGGCAGCATCTGTAGCCCGATCACGGCCGCGGAGCCGTGCACGTAGACGTCGAGCTCCTGGAACGTGGCGTAGCCGCTGACCTGGGTGTCCATTCGCATCGACCTCATGAAGTCGATGAAGTGGCGTCCGTCGATGTCGTAGCGGTGGGCGGTGTCGGCGAGGGCGATGAGCACGGCCCGGTCGGTCGCCCCGCCCGCGAGGGTGGCCTCCAGCTCCGCGGACAGCGCGTCGATCAGGGCCGCCTTCTCTTCCGCAGGCCGCTGGTCGCCGAGGTCGTCGACGATCTCGTCGGCGTAGCGGGCGAAGCCATAGAGGGCGTGCACGGCAGGGCGTCGCTCGCGAGGCAGGAGCCGGGTGGCGAGGAAGTAGGTACGGCCGTGCCGCGCGTTGAGGTCTCGGCAGCGGGAGTAGGCGGCTCGCAGACCCGGGTCGGTGATCCCGGCGGCGTCGAGCTCAGCCCGTGCGGCGCTCGGCACCGGCGGCCGGTATTGCGGCTGCGGGGACGGCCGGAACGGGGCCCGGCCCCACCTCCGCCGTTCTGCGCGAGCGGGCCCCCTTGGCGAGCCGTAGTGGGTCGGGACGCAGCAGCGACACCGCGGCGAGCGCCGCGACCAGCGCGCACCCCGCGAGGTAGGGCCAGTTGTAGAGGGCGTCCTCGCCGTTGGGGTAGTAGACGATCACCAGCATCAGCGAGCAGAACACCACCCAGGCGAGCCCGCGGGGCGACCAGGCGACCATCGCGAGCAGCGCCATTCCCCAGCTCACGTACCACGGGAGGGTGGCGGGCGAGAGCACGGCGACGGCCAGCAGCACGATCCCGGCCCGGTGGACGGCGTCCGGGCCGCCGTCGCGGGCCGCCAACCACTGCCGCACGGCGATCCAGACCAGGATGATCGCCCCGATGACGCGGCCGACGTTGATGAAGGGCTGTTTCGGGACGCTCGGCGCTGCGAGCCCGATGAGGGCGTGCAGGAACTCGCCGGCACCTGTCGGGAACGACATCCAGTTCACGATCATGGACGGGGCGCTCAGCGCGGGTAGCCACCCGAGGCTCACCCCCGCCGCAAAGGTGCAGGCGGCGAACACCACGACGAACAGGCCGACGCCCGCTGCGGTGGCCTTCGCGATGCGTGCGGTGCGCGTGCCGGGTAGCCGGGCCGCCCACACGAGCACGAGGAACGGCAGTGCGACGCCTGCGCTGGCCTTCACGGCCATCGCCCCCGTGACGAGTGCGATCCCGCCTGCCGGTTTGCCGCGCAGCGCGACCAGCGACCCCGCGGCGAGCAG
>DASYES010000609.1:0-2186 GCA_036498885.1 Pseudonocardia sp. | reverse complement strand
GCTATCGGATCCACATCAACCCGGTGGGCGCGAGAGCGCTGCACGCCTGCTTGCCCGACGCGGTGTGGCGCGAGTTCCTCGCGACGGCGGGGCGCGCGGGCAACTTCGGCTGGCTCACCGAGCAGCTGCGAGAGCTGCTGGTGGTCGAGGAGTCGATCATGTATCCCGGTTCCGAGGACCCGGCGGAGAGCCACTACGCCGCCGACCGCCCCACACTGCGCCGGCTGCTGCTGACCGGCCTGGAGGACACCGTGGAGTTCGGCGCCGAGTTCGTGGGCTACGAGCAGGGCGGTGACGGCACAGTGCTGGCGCGTTTCGCCGACGGGCGCACCGCGGTGGGCGATGTGCTCGTCGGGGCGGACGGCGCCGGATCCCGGGTTCGCAGGCAGTACCTTCCGCAGGTGCACGCGGCTCCCGCCGGCGCGGTCGGGATCGCACACAAGATCTGGCTCACCGACGAGGTACGCAGCGCGCTGCCGCCACGGCTCTGCACGGGCATGAACATCGTCCACGTCGACGCGCCCTGCTTCCTGTTCACCTCGGTCTTCGAGCCGCCTCCCGGCACGGCCGCGCGGCCGTACGTGCTGTGTGCCCTGGTCACGCGCCCCGACCTGCTCCCGCCCGACGTCACCGAACTCGACGACGACGCCCTGCGTGCCGTGGTCGACGTCCTCGTGGCGGGCTGGCACCCCCAGCTGCGGCTGGCGCTGGCCGGGTCGGACCCGGAGAGCCGCGGCGCGGTCGCCTTCCGCCACGCGGAGCCGGGCTCGGCCTGGCCGAGCACGCCGGTCACCGTCATCGGCGATGCGATCCATCTCATGCCCCCGATCGGCGGGCTCGGCGGCAACACGGCGCTGCGCGACGCCCACCTGCTCAGCCGTCAGCTGGGTGCGGCGGCCCGCGGCGAGCGCGACACGCTGGCGGCGATCAGCGAATACGAGTCCGACATGCGCGACTACGGCACTGCCGCCGTCCGCTTCGCGCTGGCACAGAAGGACCTGGCCCTCTCCCATGGCGCCGTGGCGACGACGGCCGCACGCACTTGGTTCAGGATGTGTGCGGCTGTGCCCGCCCTGCGCAGGCGCACCTTCGGCCCAGGCCCCACCGATCCCGCCGCTCCCAGGACGTGGGAACGCGCGCGTGCCACAGCGGGACCGCCCGTGCCCGCTCCGTAGGCTGTAGGCGCGCCCCCGTAGCCCAATCGGCAGAGGCAGGCCCCTTAAAAGGGTTCCAGTGTGGGTTCGAGTCCCACCGGGGGCACCCGGCCGCAACCAGCAGAATCGCCCGCTGACCAGTAACAACCAACCCGTCGGGTGATCTTGCGCTGTCCGCCTGTGTCCGGCCGACACCGGCGTCTGCCGGGAATCCATGCCCAATACGTGCGAAAGTTCTACGCATCGGCTTCACCGCCAGCGCCGCGGCGATCCGCTTCCGGGCCGCGTCCTCCTGGCCGACGGTGACCTTCGCGTAGATCTGGCGGAGCACCCCCACGCTGTGCCCGGTCCACTCGGCGACCTGCGTCGACGGGACACCGGCGTTGAGCGAGGTCGACACGGCCGCGTGCCGCAGGTCGTACGGTCGGGCGGCCAACGGTGACCGGGCGTCGTCGGGCGAGAGCACCGCCTCTCGGGCCTTCCTCCACACCCGGGGTGCACATGATCGGAGCCGGCGAGCTGCCACAGGCCGACACGAGGGCGGCCACGAGGGCGAGTCTTGGAAGGATCATGCGCGCGCTCATCCGCGTCCCGTCGTCGAGCTGGTGAGGATGGGCGGAACCTGGCGACGCCGTGAGCGGCGACATCCACCGAGGCCAGAAGCTTGTTTCCGCACAGAATGGCTCCGTTGCATCCGGCCACGGAGACTCCGCAGTAACTCCTTGGCGGACCGCGGCGATCACTGCTAGCTTTCCGGAGACCGTGCGAGAGGACGAGGAGGTGGTACCCGTGAACGCAGTTTCGACATGGGTGCTCCCCTCCGGGGTCGCGGTCGGGCGATAGGTCGTCCGGGAGCGCCGTTCACGAGCTCTCCCGAAAGGCACGGCCATGCGATTCACTTCCGAACAGCGGTTCGACGACGGCGTCCTCGAACGCGGGTTCGCCCTCGGGGAGATCCCCGGCATCCTGTGGACGCCTGGATCCGCATCCACACCGGCCCCGCTGATCCTGCTCGGCCACCCCCCGCTCGGA
>DASYES010000608.1:0-1639 GCA_036498885.1 Pseudonocardia sp. | reverse complement strand
CCTTTCAGCGCGGGGGAGCGACCCTCACCACGAGCAGCCCGGTCGGGGGTCCGGTGAACCGGGTGGGGAGTCCCGGCTCAGTGCGCTCATGATCGGATCGTAACGCTGGCGTGACTGTATTGGCGGCTCCTCATCGCGGGCAAGGCCAAGAACGCCCGGCCACCGCAGCCCGACTGCCGTTCGGCTCGCAGGGACGACACGCGCGAATAAATGCGTTGATCGTTTTTCACTCACACGGGGCGATAAGCGGTCTTCGAGGTGAGAAGGAGACAGGAGTCGCCGAACTCGTGCCACAGATAGCCTCGGTCGACCGCCGCCGAATATGCCCGGCCGACGAGGCGTGGGCCGGCAACGGCCTCGAGTAGCAGCAGGTGAGAGGCCGACGGCTCGTGCCAGCCCGTCACGAGACCGTCCACGGTGCGCGCTGAGCGGTCGGGCCCCAGCACGAGGTGGGTCCATCCGGCACCGGCACGGACGTGGCCCGCCGGGTCGGCCACCGTCTCCAGCGCGCGCGTGACCGTCGTGCCGACCGCGACCACCCGTCCGCCCGCTTCTTTTGTCGCGTTGACGGCGTCGGCCGTGTCGGCGGGCACCCGGTAGCGCTCGGGCAGCGGCACCTCGCCTGCTTCGAGCGACGAGACCCCGGTGTGCAACACGATCTCGGCGACCCCGACCCCACGGCTGTGCAGGTCCGCCAGCACGGCCTGGGTGAACGGGCGGCCTGCGCTGGGCATCTCGGCGCTGGCGAACTCCGGCCCGGGCTTCGCGAAGACCGTGCGGTACCTGTCGATGGGCCAGTCACCGCGCAGGTAGGAGTACCGGATCGGCCGCCCCACGTCCGTCAGCCACTGCCGCAGCCCGCCCGCTACCGGGATCCGTGCGCGCCAGAGCCGGCTCCCCTCGACGATCCGAGGGTCGGGGTGAGCAGTCAGCAAGGAGGCCACCACACCCCGGGGCAGCCGCACCGACTCGCCCGCCCGCCCGTCGGTGACCCGCCTCCCGTCCGGCGTCCGGAGCTCGACGACGAACAAATTGTCGGGTGCCGGGCCGGAGATGTGCAGCGTGACGGGTGATTCGTCGGCGCGGTGTCCGTCGACGGCGGCGGGCTCCGTGTCGGAGGTGTTGACCACGAGGAGATCGCCCCGGCGCAACGCCCGTGGGAGGCCGCGGAACGTCGTGTGCTGCAGTGGCCCATGATCGCGGGCCACCAGTAGGCGCACACCGTCGCGAGCCACGCCGCGCGCTTCCGGCGGCTCGGTGGCCGAGAGCTCCGGCGGCACGACGAAGGTCGTCACGGCACTCACGCCGGGCTCCCGGCTGTCGTCTCGGTGGTGGCGGGGCGGTCGGTGTCGGACAGGTCCGCGGCGCGGTAGCGGCCGCTCTCCGGGCGGCGGTCGAGCAGCCGCAGCAGGGCGGGGACGACCGTCGCCGGCTCGGGACGGTCGGAGATGTCCTCGCCGGGGAACGCGCGCTGATGCATCGCGGTGCGCATGTCGCCGGGGTCGAAGGCGTACACCCGAAGCGTCGGCTCCTCCACGGCGAGCACGGCCGCGAGTTGGTCGAGTGCGGCTTTCGCGGACCATGCGCTAGACAGCCCCTGTTAAAGTTGACCAGTGCGAGCGATCATCTACACGAGAGT
>DASYES010000607.1:0-2478 GCA_036498885.1 Pseudonocardia sp. | reverse complement strand
CTCGAGCTCGGTAGCCATGAACCGACCGTACGAGCAGACACCCTTGCGGTCCATGCCCGATGTGGGCTCCCCCACGCCGACATCACCGCCGACGCCGTCGGCGATTTACGCTCGGTTGATGAGCGCACCGCCCGGTCCCGTCTCCCCGGCCGTCATGCGGGAGGTGCTCGGCCACTTCGTGTCCGGCATCGTGGTCGTCACCGCCACCGGCCCCGATGGACCGATCGGGTTCACGTGCCAGTCCTTCGCATCGCTGTCGCTCGATCCGCCGCTGATCAGCTTCTCACCAGCACGCTCGTCGTCGACCTGGCCCCGGATCCGCGAGATCGGCGCATTCTGCGTCAACGTCCTCGCCGCCGACCACCAGGAGATCAGCAACAGGTTCGCCCGCTCCGGCGGGGACAAGTTCGCCGGGGTGGCATGGCAGCCCGCTCCGTCCGGCACGCCGATCCTCGACGGAGTCACCGCGTGGATCGACTGCGCGTTGTGGAACGAGTACGACGGCGGTGACCACACGATCGCCGTCGGCCTCGTGAACGACCTCGGTGCCGAACCGGCGCGCCTGCCCCTGCTGTACTACCGCGGCCGCTACGGCGTCACGGCCCATCCCGAGGAGACTCCATGACCGAGCGTTCACCCGGGTCACTGTCCGTGCTCGGCATCGCCGGCGGCCCGGAGGCCGGCGGGCGCACCAGCACCGCGATCGCCGGCATCCTCAGCGGCGCAGCCGCGGCAGGCGCCGCCACCACTCTCGTCGAGCTCGCCTTCACCCCGCACTCCGAGGTGATCGCCGCGATCGAGACCGCCGACGCCGTGGTGCTGGGCAGCCCCGTCTATCGCGCCACCTACAGCGCCTTGCTGAAGGGGCTGCTCGAGGGCACCGAGCGCGGCAAGTGGGGCGAGACCACGGCTCCGCTGCAGGGCAAGGCGGCGGCGATCGTGTTGACCGGCGCCAGCGCCCACCACTTCCTCGCCCTCGGCGACCTGCGCAACGTGCTCGCGAGCTTCTTCGCCGTGCAGGTGCTGTCGCCGGGGCTCTACTTCGACCACGGCGGTTTCCTCGATCGCAGCACGCTCACCGAGGGCAGCGCCACCCTGGCCGCGACACACGGCTCGGCTTTGGTCGACCTGGCCGCCGCCGTGCGCTCGTCGAAGACACTGAGCGGGATCACGCCACAGGTCTAGGCGCACCCGCCTCGGGGATCACCAGGGCGAAGCCGTCGAGGAGGCGTTGCAGGCCGAACTCGAAGAGGACGTCCAGGTCGAAGTCGTACGGGGTGGAGAGCACCCGCTCGAACGTCGGGAAGCGCCCGTCGCCGACGATCGAGCGCATGGCTTCTTCCTGGGTGTCCATCCATTGGTCGGGGTTGAGCCCGGTGGCCGCTTCGGCCTCGGCCTCCGGTTCGAGGTTCACCGCCGTACCACGCACGTAGTTGACGAGCGTGAGGTAGGCCGTCATCACCGTCGCGTGGTCGGCACCGCTGCTGTCGAGCGCGGCCAGCGTCCACTCGGACAGGGCGAGCCCTCCGGCGACGGCCTGCGGGCGGGTCATCGACATCGCCGGGGCGAGCCAGGGGTGTCGACGGAACAACGCCCACAGCGTGCGGCCCGCGATCTCGAGCCGGGGCCGCCACCCGTCCGGGGCGTCCGAAGGCGGCCGCCACTCGCCCAGTGCGGCGTCCAACATCCGCAGCACGAGGTCGTCCTTGTCGACGACGTGCCGGTAGAGGGCCATCGTGGCGGCCCCCAGCTCCGCGGCCACCCGTCGCATCGACAGGCCGTCGAGTCCTTCGGCGTCGGCGATGGCGACGGCGACGGCGACGATCCGCTCGGAGGTCAGGGCGGCCTCGGGCGCAAGGCGGACGCGGGGCCGGGCCGGTTCGAGCGCCGGTTCCGATACCGCCGCGGGCACGACCGTCCGCGGCGACGGCGCCCCCGGTGGGTACTCCACCACCGTGCCAGAACCGGGCACAGCGCGTACCAGCCCCTGCTGGCGCAGCACGCCCAGCGCTCTGGTCGCGGTGGCCATGGCGACACCGAAGCTCCGGGTGATCTCCCGGGTGGACGGCACCCGGTCGCCGGGCGCGAGCTCACCCGTTTCGATCCGCCGGCGCAGCTCGGCGACGATCCGCGCATACGGCGGACTGCTTTCCACGATCCCTCCGTACTAGTGCACTTCAGCTCCGAGCGAGAGTAGCCGCTTCCCGGCGACCCGTCGACGCAGGTCTGGCCCAGAATGCCCGTACTAGTGCACTAGGATCTCACGTTGATGCAGGTAGATGGCTTGATACGAAGTGTACGTACGTCGTACGCTAGTGCACATGCAGAACGCGAACATCCTCATCTCCGGAGCCGGCATCGCCGGGCCCGCACTTGCGTACTGGCTACGCGAGAACGGCTTCACCCCCACCATCGTCGAGCAGGCGCCTGCGCCGCGGCCCGGCGGCCAGGCCGTCGACCTACGAGGGGCGGGACGCA
>DASYES010000606.1:0-1743 GCA_036498885.1 Pseudonocardia sp. | reverse complement strand
TGCGCGCGCACATCTGCGACGCATGGACCCGCCGACGGCCTCCGGACCACAAGGGCACCCAGCGCCTCCGCTGACACCTCCCGATCGGGCGTGGATCTGCCGGCTGACGCCTCGGCCTCCGCACCGGAACTCGATCACTCTTGTCTAAAAGATCATACGTATGATTCTCTCCGTGGTGTCCGGGGGTCACCCGACCCCGACCACCGCTTCGAGGGAAACCCACGAACATGACGACGACGTCACGGACGCCCACCAGCCGCAGCGAACGGTGGCGCCGCGCAGCGGCTGTCGCAGCGGTCGGGGTCACGGCCTCGCTCGCACTCGCCGTGATCACCCCCACCGCCGCCCTCGCCGCGCCGCCGAGCGAGGGCCGGACCTACTACGTCTCACCCGACGGCCGGGACCAGGGCTCGTGTCAGCAGCAGAACCCGTGCTCGATCGAGGGCGCCAAGGCCGTTGTCAGCCGCGAGGCCCCGAAGAGCCGGGGCGACATCACCGTCGAGCTCGCCGACGGGGTCTACCGCATCGCGAAGCCGCTGCAGTTCGGCCAAGCGGACGGCGGCCACGACGGGTCGACGGTCAGCTGGGTCGCCGCACCGGGAGCGCACCCTGAGATCTCCGGGGCCACTGCCGTCTCCGGCTGGTCGGTGCACGACGCGGCGGCGGGGATCTACGTGGCCGACACCCCCGTGGGCCTGGACACCCGCCAGCTGTACGTGGACGGCAAGCTCGCACCCCGCGCGGCGCTACCGCTGAAGCAGTCCGACATCACCCTCGCCCCGACCGGGCTGACCATCAACGACCCGGCGCTGGCACAGCGTCTGACCGCCCTGCCCGACCAGAAGCGGATCGAGTTCCAGTCGCTGGGCGACTTCACGACCAGGTACTCCCCCGTGGCGGGCATCGGCGCGAACCTCGTCACCATGGCCCAGCCGGCCTGGGACAACAACACCTGGGGCTACGACACGGTTCAGCAGTCCTTCCTCGCGGCGCCCACCTGGTCGCTCGAGAACTCGCTGGCCTTCGTGGACGAGGCCGGGGAGTGGTACCTCGACCCGGCCGCCGGGAAGCTCTACTACAAACCCGCCCCGGGGACGAACCCCGCCGACCTCGATGTCGAGCTCCCGCGCCTGGAGACCCTCGTGAGCGTCAGCGGGAGCTACGAGCAGCCGGTGAGCAACCTGGCGTTCGAGGGCCTGCGCTTCTCGGGCACCACCTGGCTCGGGCCCTCGCGGGACGGCTACGCCAACCAGCAGAACGGAACCTTCCTGCAGGGCTCCTACGACTACCGGCCCGCGGACGCCTTCACCTCGTGCGCGCGCGGCTGCGAGGCGTTCGAGCGGGCCCGCAACACGTGGGCGCAGGAGCCCGCCGCCGTCCAGGTCTCCGCGGCGCGCAACGTCTCCTTCGCGCGGAACACCTTCACCGAGCTGGGGCAGTCCGCGCTCGGCATCGGCAACGACACCAACGCCACGCTCTCTGGGGTCGGTCTGGGCGCCCAGGGCATCCAGGCCGTGGGCAACGTCTTCACCGAGGTGGGCGGACACGGCGTCGTCGTCGGCGGCGTCCGCCCCGACGCCCACCACCCGAGCGACCCGCGCATGACCGACAGCGACGTCCTGGTGCAGGACAACACCATCAACCGCGTGGCGCTCGTATACAAGGACAACTCGGGAATACTCAGCACCTACGTGACCGGCGCCCGCATCCTCCACAACGAGGTCGCCAACGTCTCCTACGACG
>DASYES010000605.1:0-6611 GCA_036498885.1 Pseudonocardia sp. | reverse complement strand
GCGCTGTTCTTCGGCGACGGGATGATCACGCCCGCGATCTCCGTGCTCGGTGCGGTGGAGGGTCTGGAAGTGGCCGGTCCCGGACTGGCGGAGTGGGTCGTCCCGATCGCGATCGTGTTGCTGTGCGGCCTGTTCTTCTTCCAGCGCTTCGGTACGGGCGCGGTCGGGAAGGCCTTCGGCCCGGTCATGTTGCTCTGGTTCCTGGTGATCGGCCTGCTCGGGCTCGTCCACGTGATCGGGCAGCCCGGGATCCTCAGAGCGCTGTCACCGACCTACGCCGTCGAGTTCATCCTCAGCGACACCCTCACGGCGTTCCTGTCCCTCGGGTCGGTCGTGCTGGCGATCACCGGTTCGGAGGCGCTCTACGCCGACATCGGGCACTTCGGCCGCCGCCCGATCCGCAACGCCTGGTTCGCGCTGGTGTTCCCCGCCCTGACGCTCAACTACTTCGGCCAGGGAGCCGTCGTGCTCTCCGACCCCGCTGCCGCGGACAACCCCTTCTTCCGGCTGGCTCCCGCGTGGGGCCAGTACCCCCTGCTGGTACTCGCGACGGCGGCCGCCGTGATCGCTTCCCAATCCGTCGTCACGGGCACGTTCTCCATGGCACGTCAGGCAGTGCAGCTCGGCTACCTGCCGTTCCTCACGATCCGGCACACGTCCGAGAAGGAAGCCGGCCAGGTCTACGTGCCGTTCGTGAACTGGGTGCTGTGCGTCGCCGTGATCGGCCTGGTGATCGGCTTCGGGTCCTCCACCGCACTGGCCTCGGCCTACGGCATCGCCGTCACCGGCACCCTCACCATCACCACCGTCCTGTTCTTCGTGATCGCCCGGCATCGCTGGGGCACGCCACTGTGGCTCGGGGTTCTCGGCGCCGGGAGTCTGCTCGTCATCGAGCTGGCGTTCCTGGCGGCCAACATGACGAAGGTGTTGTCCGGCGGCTGGTTCCCGCTCGTCGTCGGGATGGTGGTCGCCGTCGTCCTGATGACCTGGCACCGCGGGCGGGAGATCGTCACGCGCAAACGCACCGAGCAGGAGGGCCCGCTCGAGGACTTCGTCAAGGCGCTCGCGACGTCGGACGACCCGCCGGTCCGCGTTCCGGGCCACGCGGTGTTCCTGAACGCCAACCCCGGCACCACGCCTCTCGCACTGCGCCACAACGTCCGCTACAACCACGTCCTCCACGAGCACGTGCTGGTCCTCAACGTGCAGAACGTGGGAGTTCCGCACGTGCCCATGTCGGGGCGGCTGGAGATCGACGACGCCTGCGTTCCCGACGACGGGATCTTCCATCTCACCGTGCGGTTCGGCTTCCAGGACAAGCCCTACGTCCCGGCCGTTCTGCGCCTCGCCCGCGGGAAGGGCCTCGATCTCAACCTGCAGGACGCCACCTATTTCCTCAGCCGCATCACGATCGTGCAGACGAAGGAGCCCGGCATGGCGCGCTGGCGCAAGAAGCTCTTCCGTCTGATCAGCCGCAACGCGGTGAGCCCCGCCGCGTACTTCGGCCTCCCGACGCACCAGGTGGTCTCCCTGGGATCGGCGATCGACATCTGAGGGAGCCTGCCGCGGCACGTACGGTGAGCGCGTGCCGGTCGACGCCCGCCCCGAACACCGCCAACGCGCGTACCGGGTGCGGCTGGAGTGGGGGCGCGAGGGCGCCGAGCTGCTTGCGGCCGAGTGCGCCGCGGTGATCGTCGTCGACGTGCTGTCGTTCTGCACAGCCGTCGACGTCGCCGCCGGCCGGGGCGCCGCGATCCTGCCGCAGCTCTGGTCCGTCGGCGATACCGGCGGCGACCCGGCAGCGCAGGCCCGTGCCCTCGGTGTGCAGCCCGCGGGGCCTCGTGACGGCAGCGGCCCGTCGCTGCGACCGTCGTCGCTGGTCGACCTCCCGGCCGGCACGCGGCTCGGGCTCCCCTCGCCCAACGGTGCCACGTTGTGCGCCACGGTGTCGGCCACCGGCGCCGTGCTCTTCGCCGGCTGCCTGCGCAACGCCTCGGCCACGGCGGCCGCTGCGCTCGCGGTGGACGGACCGATCGGGCTCGTCCCTGCCGGAGAGCGCTGGCCCGGCGGCACCCTGCGGGTGGCCGTGGAGGACGCGCTCGGCGCCGGAGCGATCGCGGCGGCGCTGCCCGCGGCCGACCTCTCCCCCGAAGCCGAGCTCGCCGTTGCGCAGTTCGTCGCGGCCCGGGACCGGGGACTCGCCACCGTGCTGGCGGCCACCGCGTCCGGCCGCGAGCTCGTCGCCGACGGCTATGCCGCCGACGTCACGCTGGCAGCGGCGCTGGACACGAGCGTCCTCGCGCCGCGCCTCCAGGCCGGCCTGCTGCGGGCGTAGCCGACCTCTAGTGTCAGGAAGGTGACCTTCAGTGCTGAGCTGCGCGAGCTGACCAGCCCCACCTGGGACGCGGCGGTCGGCCACAGGTTCGTGGACGAGCTCTGGCGCGGGCAGCTGGACCCCGCGGTGCTCACCACCTACCTCGTGCAGGACCACCAGTTCTTCGACTCCTTCCTGGCGCTGATGGGGGCCGCGGTGGCCGCCGCCGACCGGCTCGAGCCCCGGGTCGTGCACGCCCGCCAGCTCGGGTTGGTCGCCGGACCGGAGAACGACTTCTTCGCCCGGGCCCTCGACGCCCTGGACGTCCCGCTCCCCGAGCGCACCGACCCTGCGCTCCTGGCCCCCACGGCCGGCTTCGTCGAGCTGATGGACACGGCACGGCGCAGCGCCGACTACGCCTCCTGCCTCGCGGTGCTGCTCGTGGCGGAGTGGCTCTACCTCGACTGGGCCACACGACCCGACGCCACCGCCCCCGACGAACCGTTGCAACGGGAGTGGATCGAGCTGCATCGGGGCTCGGCCTTCGAGACATGGGTGACGTTCCTGCGCACCGAGTTCGACCGCGTCGTCGTCGGCCTCGAACCTGCCGACCTGGAGCGGGTGCGCGACCTGTTCGTCCGTGCGGTGGATCTCGAGCTCGCGTTCTTCGACGCCGCCTATTTCTGATGTCCGCCGGCATGACTAACTCGTTCGGACCAATCCGTACGGCCTCATGTGTTGCCGTCCCACCCGAGTGGGCACAGTGCTGGAGTGCGGAACAGCCTCGGAGCAGCACCACGGCATCACGGCTGTAACACGAGTCTCATAGCGTCGGCGTCATGAGCGACCTCCCCCTGCTGGGCGTCGAGGAGGAGTTCCATGTCGTCGACCTGGAGCGCAGGCATTCCGCGCCCGAGGTCGATTCGCTGCTCGCGCAGCTCGACGGCGAAGAGTTCGCGCCCGAGCTGCAGCGCTCCCTCGTCGAGACGAACACGCCGGTGTGCGGCACCCTCGACGAGCTGCGCGGGCACCTGCGACGCTTGCGCGCAACGTTGGAGGGTGTCGCCGAGCCGCTCGGCCTCGGCGTCGTCGCGGCCGGCACCGTGCCGCTCGCCGATCTTCGCGGCGACGCCATCTCGGCGGGGGCCCGCTACGAGAAGATGCAGCACGAGTACCAGATGCTGGTGCGCGAGCAACACATCTGCGGAGCCCAGGTGCACGTGGACGTGCCCGGTCGCGACGAGGCCGTGCAGGTGGTGCGCCGCATCGCCCCCTACCTGCCGGTGCTGCTCGCCCTCTCGGCCAGCTCGCCGTACTGGCGAGGCCACGACTCCGGCTACGCCAGCTACCGGTCGATGGTGTGGTCGCGGTGGCCAACTGCCGGCCCGCCCGCCAGCGTGAGCACCGCGGCCGAGTACGACGCCATGGTCGCCGATCTCATCGCGTCGGGCACGATCAGCGACCCCGGGATGGTCTACTTCGACATCCGGCCGAGCGCCCACCTGCCCACAGTGGAGCTGCGGGTCTGCGACGCCTGTCCCGACGTCGACGACGTGGTGCTCATCGCCGGTCTCTTCCGCGCGCTGGTCGGCAAGGCCCGGGAGGAGCTTGCGGCCGGAGTGCCGCTGCTCGAGTCTCGCCACGAGTTGCTGCGAGCTGCCACCTGGCGGGCAGCGCGCTCGGGCCTGGAGGGCGACCTCGTCGACCTCCGCGGTCCCTCGCTGGTCTCGCCGCCGCTGCTCGTCGGTCAACTCGTCGACCAGCTCCGGCCACAGCTGGAGGAGCTCGGCGACTGGGAGCAGGTCCTGGAGCTGTCACAGGCCACACTGGCCCGCGGCAGCGGCGCGGCCGTGCAGAGGCGAGCATACGGCCGCCGCGGGGAGCTCAACGACGTCGTCGATGTCCTGCTGGCGCACACCCAGGGCCGCAGGCTGGCCACCGAGCCACCCGCCACCGTCCCGCAAACCCCGGACCTGCTCGTCGGCTACCACACCGACGGCTCCGAGCAGGGGGCGTTCGACGAGTCCGTGAGCGCGTGCGGCACGGTGCTGCCCCACTACGGCTGGATGTTCCGGGCGCTGGACCGTCTCGGCCCGCGCGGTCTCACGGCCGCGGAGGCGGCGTTGCGCACCGAGCAGCGCGCCCGTGGCGTCACGTTCCGGGTGGGCGACGGCGAACCGGATCGGCTCTTTCCCCTCGATCTCATTCCCCGCATCGTCACCGCGGAGGACTGGGCCGGGCTCACCGCAGGGCTCACGCAGCGCATTCGCGCACTCGAGCACTTCGTCCGCGACGTCTACGGCAAGCAGCAGATCGTCGCCGACGGCGTGATCCCGGCCCAGGTCGTGCGCGACGCACCGGGCCGCAGCCGGCTCGGGAAGCTCTTCCCGGCCGATGCCGTGCGCATCGCGGTGGCCGGCATCGACCTCGTCCGGGACCGGGCCGACCACTGGCTCGTGCTGGAGGACAACCTGCGCGTCCCGTCGGGCATCGGCTACTCGATCACGAGCAGGCGGCTGGTTCGCAGTGTGATGCCCGACCTGGAGCCGCCCGCCGGCGTCGTCGGGCTGGATCCGGTGCCAGGGCAGCTGCGTACGGCGCTGCTCTCGGCCACCGAACCCGACGACCCCGCGCTGGGGGAGGTCGCCCTGCTCTCGGCCGGCCAGGAGGACTCGGCGTTCTTCGAGCACCGGCTGCTCGCCGACCGGATGGACATCCCGCTGGTCACGCCGCGTGACCTGCAGGTCACCGAGGACGGCGTCTTCCTCGTGGGCTCCGGGGCACGGCGGCGGCTCTCGGCGCTCTACCGGCGCCTCGACGAGCGCGCCCTGCTCTCGGCGAAGGGCGCGGATCTCCGCCCGATCGGCCGGGCCCTGTGCAACGCGGTGGCACGGGGCGACGTCGCACTGCTCAACGCCATGGGCAACGGCGTGGCCGATGACAAGCTCATCTACGCCTACGTGCCGGAGATGATCTCCTACTACCTGGGCGAGGACGTCCTGCTCGACAACGTCCCGACCTACCCGTGCGTCGACCCCGACCGGCGGGCCGAGGTGCTCGACCGGCTCCACGAGCTCGTGCTCAAGCCGGTGGACGGGTATGGGGGCCAAGGCATCGTGATCGGGCCGCACGCCGACCGTGCGGAGCTGGCCGAGGCGGCCGCCGCAGTGCGCAGCAACCCGGCCGGATGGGTGGCACAGGATCTGGTGATGCTCTCCACCCACCCGACGTTCGCGAACGGCAGGCTCGAACCGCGCGCGGTGGACCTGCGAACGTTCGTCCTGCAGTCCCGGCTCGGCGACCGCACGAAGGTCGAGGTGCTACCGGCGGCGCTCAGCCGCGTCGCCCCGTTCGGGAGCATGATCGTCAACTCCTCGCGCGGCGGCGGGGCCAAGGACACCTGGGTGCTGCGCTGACGGTCCGAGCACGGAATGGGGCGATCAGCCGCCCACGCGCAGGTTGCCTGCGCCGTTGAGGTCGCTGGAGTTGAAGTACTTGTGCGCGGCCCGGAGGAACTCCTGCCGGGAGATCGTGCCGTCGTCATCGGTGTCCACCCGGCCGAACGCCTTGCTCGACTCCGGGGAGTCGGCCTTCCAGACGTCCCGCAGCAGGCGGCCGAACTCGTCCTTGTTGATCTCGTTGTCGCCGTCGGTGTCGACGACGTCGAAGATGGCGTGGCCGAAGCCCTCGACCACGTTGAGGCGGCTGGTGTCGACGATGGCGAGGCGAGTGGCGGCGAGGAAGACGTTCTTCAGCAGCCGGTCCTCCCCTGCGCCCGCGTGCCGCAACAGTTCCAGCCACAGCATCTCGTGGATGGACTGCAGTGCCCTGGCCCGGCGATCACCCCGGTCGAGCTGAAACGCTCCGAGATAGCGGTCGACAAGGTTCTGGTAGTCCGACCAGTCCACATAGCCGTCGTGGTTGCTGTCGAGGCCATCGAATGTCCGTTCGATCCTCTGATGGACCGAGTCGGTTGCGGCAGTGGTCAACTGTCCAGCCCTCCGGAAGGGTAGCGAGTGAATACGCGGGCAACCTTGGCCCGCTCCGGAGCAAGCACCTGCCGGATTCACCCTTCAGCGGCACACACCCCACCCGCATGGCGCAGTTCCTGTGATATTCGCATTTCGCCCGCGCGCCGGATCGCCAGCAACATCAGGCGGATCTCCATCGAATTCATGAGTTGCGGTCGGGGTGCGCGAAAGAAAAGCGTTTCGGACTCACCCGGCCCGTCATCTCACACGGGACGGCCTGCGAGTCGGCCGCAGGCCTCCAGCAGCGGCTCCGGGTCGGGCGCCTC
>DASYES010000604.1:0-4304 GCA_036498885.1 Pseudonocardia sp. | reverse complement strand
CGGCGCCCCGTTCGAGGGCTTCACGCTGCGGCTGTTCGATCCGTCGGCCGGCACCTGGAACATCTGGTGGAGTTCCAGCCGCAACCCGGGCCACCTCGATCCGCCGATGGTCGGCTCCTTCACCGGCGACCAGGGTGTGTTCCTCGCCGACGACGTCGTCGGCGGCTACGAGGTCACGGTGCGGTTTGAGTGGCTGGCCGGAAAGACTCCGCGGTGGCAGCAGTCCTTCTCCTACGACGCCGGGCGCACGTGGAAGGTCAACTGGCTGATGGACTTCAGCCGGCACGCGAGCGTTCCCAGCGGTATCTGAGCCGAATCTGAGGTCCCGGGCTCAGCCGTACCGGGTGAGCACCACCCAGGTCGTGGTACGCACGGTCTCCCGCCAGCCCGAGATCCGGTCCAGCACGACGTCGAGCTCGCCCGCGCTCGGGGCCGACACCAGCACGATCAGGTCGAACTCCCCCGTGACCGTCTCGATCTCGGTCACGCCCGACAAGCCGCGGAGCCGCTGGATGTACCCGGCCACGTCGGGTGTGCGGATCACGATTCCGACGCGGGCCCGGTGCGCCGCGGCCTCCCCCGGCAGCACGACGTCGGCGCGGTAGCCACGGATCACCCCGGCGCGCTCGAGCCGCTGCACCCGGGCGAGCACGGCCGTGCGGGACAGCCCGATGCTGCGCCCCAGCTCCGCCATCGGGGCGCGCCCGTCCGCGGCCAGGAGCATCAGTAATCGGCGGTCCAGCTCGTCGAGCTGACGATCCGTCGGCGTCACGGGCGACATGGTGGCACTTCGCCGGTCAACACCGACGGATGACTGGCTGCGCCGTCAGGATCGCGTCAAGACACTGGTCGCATGCCCGAGACCGTCACCCCCGAGCGCGTGCACGACAGCCTTCGTCGCCACCTCCTGGTGGACGGCTTCGACCTCGTCCTCGACACCCATGAGAGCCGCGGCTCCTGGATCGTCGACGCCCGAAACGGGACGCGCCACCTCGACCTGTTCAGCTTCTTCGCCTCGGCACCGCTGGGCATGAACCACCCGGCGCTCACCGAGGACCCGGCGTTCATGGCCGAACTGGCGGAGGTGGCGGTCAACAAACCGTCCAACTCCGACATCTACACCACCCACATGGCGGCATTCGTCGAGACTTTCGCCCGCGTGCTCGGCGACCCCGCGCTGCCGCACCTGTTCTTCGTCGAGGGTGGCGCGCTGGCCGTCGAGAACGCACTGAAGACCGCGTTCGACTGGAAGCAGCAGCACAACGCCCTGCACGGGCGTCCGGGCGGGCGCGGCACCAAGGTGCTGCACCTGCGCAAGGCCTTCCACGGCCGCAGCGGCTACACCCTCTCCCTCACCAACACCGATCCGGTGAAAACTGCGCGCTTCCCCACGTTCGACTGGCCGCGCATCGACGTTCCGGCGATCCGGTTCCCGATGGTCGTCGCCGACGTGCAGGCGGCCGAGGACCGGGCGCTGGTGCAGGCCGGAGCCGCGTTCGAGGCACACCCGCACGACATCGCATGCTTCATCGCCGAACCGATCCAGGGAGAGGGCGGCGACAACCACATGCGCCCCGAGTTCCTGCAGGCGATGCAGGCGCTGTGCCACGAGCACGACGCCCTCGTCGTGCTCGACGAGGTGCAGACCGGCTGCGGGATGACCGGCACGGCGTGGGCCTACCAGCAGCTCGACGTCCAGCCGGACATCGTGGCGTTCGGCAAGAAGCTGCAGGTGTGCGGGATCATGGCGGGTGGCCGTGTCGACGAGGTGCCCGACAACGTGTTCCGTGTGCCATCGCGCATCAACTCGACGTGGGGAGGCGGACTCACCGACATGGTGCGCTCGCGGCGCTACCTCGAGGTGATCGAGGCCGAGGGGCTGGTGGAGCGGGCCGGCACGCTCGGCAAACGGCTGCTCGAGGATCTGCGGGCGGTCGACGGGATCGACAACGTGCGCGGGCGCGGGCTGTTCGTCGCCTTCGACCTGGCCTCGCCACAGGCCCGCGCGGCCGCGCTGCACCGTCTGCACCGCGACGAGAAGGTGCTCGTGCTCGGCGGTGGTGAGCGGTCGATCCGGCTGCGACCGGCGCTGACGATAGGCGAGGACGATCTCGCCCTGGCTGTCGCGGCGATCGCGCGGGCGGTGGCCGCGTGAACGCACCTGCGCGCATGATCGCTTCGTTCGTCGACGGCAAGTGGCGCGACGACGCTCCGGGCGGACGCCTCGCGTCAGTGGATCCGGCGCGCGGCGAGACCGTGGCAGAGGCCCTGCTCGGCGACGCCGGCACGTTCGTCGAGGCGTGCCGGGCCGCGCGGGCCGCGCAGCCCGCATGGGCCGCCACCCCGGCTCCGGTACGGGGACGCGTGGTCGAGCAGATCGGCCGGCTCGTCGAGGCCAACGCCGAGGCACTCGCCGCGCTCGTCACGCGCGAGATCGGCAAGCCCCTCGCGGAGTCCCGCGGCGAGGTGCAGGAGGTCGTCGACACCTGCGCGTTCTTCGCCGGGGAGGGCAGGCGGCTCTATGGGCAGACCGTGCCCAGCGAGATGCCGGACAAGCAGCTCTTCACGTTCCGCGTGCCCGTCGGGGTGGCCACGATCGTGACAGCCGGGAACTTCCCGGTTGCAGTGCCGTCCTGGTACCTGGTGCCTGCACTGCTCTGCGGCAACGCCGTGGTGTGGAAGCCCGCCGAGTACACCCCGGCCATCGCCGAGGCGTTCACCGAGCTGTTCGTGCGCGGTGGGCTTCCCGATGGCGTGCTGAACACGGTGCTGACCGACGGACCCGCCACGTTCGACGGGCTCACGGCCGCGCTCGACGCCGGTCTGGTGGACAAGATCGGGTTCACCGGTTCGTCGGCAGTGGGCGTGCGAATCGGTGAGCTCGCCGGGCGCCATCTGCAGAACCCGTGCCTGGAGCTGGGCGGGAAGAACCCGCTCGTCGTGATGCCGGACGCCGACCTCGACCTCGCCGTCGAGGGCGCGCTGTTCTCCGGCTTCGGCACGGCCGGCCAGCGCTGCACCTCGCTGGGCACGGTCGTGGTGCACGAGAGCGTGCACGACGAGTTCCTGCGCCGTTTCGACGCCGCGGTCCGCTCCGCGGTGATCGGTGACCCGACGCGCGCCGACGTCCTCTACGGACCGATGATCTCCACGCGGTTCCTGGCGAACTTCGAGCGCCACCTCGATCTCGTGCGCCCACACCACACGCTGCACGGCTCGTCGGGCACCGGCCGGATCACCGCCGCGAACCCGAGGGAGGGATTCGCCGGCGACGCCGAGGCCGGTCTGTACGCCCACCCGACGATCGTCGACGGCGTGCTGGCCGAGGACGAGCTCTACCGGACCGAGACGTTCGGACCGATCGTCGGCGTGGCACGGTTCGGGACGTTCGACGAGGCTGTGGAGCTGGCGAACGGGCACGGCTATGGCCTCTCGGCGTCGATCTACACCTCCACGCCGATGCACGCGTTCCGCTTCCGGGAGCGGGTGAGCGCCGGGATGGTGAGCGTGAACAACTCGACTTCGGGCGCGGAGGCGCACCTGCCGTTCGGTGGTAACGGGCGCTCGGGGAACGGGAGTCGCCAGTCGGGAGTGTGGGTGCTCGACCAGTTCACCCGCTGGCAGTCGATGAACTGGGACTACGCAGGCAAGCTGCAGAAAGCGCAGATGGACACGGCACAGCTCCCGGCCGACGTGGACTTCCGCCTGCCCTGACCGGCTCGATCGCCGGGAGATCCGGCTTCTAGCCCTGCCGAGGGCCGAAATCGCGATCTCGCGGCGATCACCCGAGCGCTGCGGCCGATGGTGGCGTAAGGCCGTGTCACATCGGGTGACAGAGTGACCGCGGGAGGAAGCATGAGCACAAAGGCGAAGCCCGCGGTCACAGCGCCGATCGGCGCGGCACCCGGGGCGAAGGGCCTGCACGGTGGAGCCCTCGGACTGGTCTCCGGCGTGGTGATCGGACTGGCGTCCACCGCCCCCGCCTACAGCCTCGCAGCGAGCCTCGGGCTCATCGTGGTGCTGGCGGGCGAGAAAGCGCCCTCGATCATGCTGCTCGCGTTCGTGCCGATGTATCTGATCGCGGTGGCCTACCGCGAGCTCAACCGCGCGGAGCCCGACTGCGGCACCACGTTCACCTGGGCCGGCCGGGCGTTCGGGCCCTGGATGGGCTGGATGGGCGGCTGGGGCATCATCGCGGCCGACGTGATCGTCATGGCCAACCTCGCGCAAATCGCAGGCCAGTACTCGTTCTTGCTGGTGGGCGCCGACTCGCTGGCCGCGAGCACCTTGTGGACCACCGTCGC
>DASYES010000603.1:0-1792 GCA_036498885.1 Pseudonocardia sp. | reverse complement strand
GTTGACCAGGACCGCGAGGCTCGAGTTGCCGTTGCCTGCGTCGTCGGTGCCCACCGCGTCCGGTGCGGTGATCACGAAGTCGTCCACGTCGAAGTTACCCGCGCCGGCTTCCGTCAGCGTCAGCGCGATCTGGTTCGACGGGCCCGTCAGCTGCGTGCTCGCGTCCGCGAACGTCCACGTCCCACCGTCCGACGGGCAGTCGAACCCGCCGTACAGGCTCATGCCCGCGAGCTGCACCGCCTCCGCGTATGCCCCATGGCACACGAAGATGCGCGATTTGCCGGCGGCACCGGCCGACGCAGCCCCCAGCGCGATCGTCGCGCACGGAGCACTACGGGTCCCGCAGACCGCCGCGTCCGCGACGCCGCCGCTGCCGGGGGTCGCGACGAAGACGCCATAGGTGGTGTCGATGAGGCAGGACTCGAGATCGGGGGTCAGCGAGGGGTCGCACCCCGAGTCGGCCACCGCGGCGTCACCGCCGTCGTGGCTGCCGGCGTCCCCGCCCTCGCTCACCGTCCCGTCGGGGAGGGGGCTCATCCCGTCCACCAGGACTCCGCTGTCGGCCGGGCACGTGTCGTTGGCCGCGCACCCGCCGAAGCTCGAGACCCCGCAGCCGTAAGCGAACACGGCCAGGGCCGCGGCAAGCACCACCAAGCCAAGCCACATGACGTGACGCATAGGACCTCCCCACCCTTCCTAGACTTTTTTCGGTTGCAAGGGAACGGCGTGCGATCGGAGGGCGTAACATTGCTTGAACGGGCCGCGAGTTCGCCGGGGGGCGTGCACCCGGTGCGAACCTCCAAGGGAAAAGCCGGGTGACTGGCGCCATGGTCCAGCTCACGGGGCCAGCGGCAGCGTCGGGGCAGCCGGGACGGCCTTGCGGCGAACGCGAAGCGAGCCACCCTCCGGTACGCAGACCGCCTCGTCCGCCGGGACACGGTGGATCTCGCCGGCGACGGTTCCGGAGCGGAGGACGGCGCGCTCCGTGAGCCCGTCCGCCGTGTCGATATAAGAGAGGTCGGCGAACTCTCGCCAGGCGACGGGCGCCCCGGTGAGCTTGAACCGGCGAAGCGTCGGATTGACCGACACCATCTCGGCGTGCGGCGCGAGACCCTCGATCGACTTGACCCGCCCGTCCACGAAGAGCTGCCACCGATGGGCCTCCCCCGGCAGGGCCCCTCCTGACGTCAGCGTCACGTTCAGACGATCGACGACCTTGCCCGTGATGACGAACGCGTCGTCCGAGATCTCCACGTACATCGCACCGTCCGTCAACAGCGCCCGGAGGACCGTGCCGGTCGCCTCCTGCGCCGGCTCGACGACGCCGTTGCCCGGCGACCCGTCGATGTACACGCCGCACTCGCCGAGCGAAACCACCCTCCAGGAGCCGTCCCCGAATGCTTCATCCGCGACCGTCAACACGGGAAACGCGAGCGCGGTGGTGCTGCAGGGCGCATCCGGCGAGGGTCTGGTGCACACGGCGCCGCGCTCCGCCTCGAAATCCCACGTATCTTCTCGGAGCTCCCCCGCGTCGAAAGGCGAAACACGGCTCCGTCGCCGCAGGCGAGGGGGGTCCAGCGCGAAGTCGAAGACGGTCGATTCCACCGGGGCTCCGGAGTCCGAGGTCGTCTCGGCCTCGATCTGACGGATTCGATGGGGCCCGAGAACGGCGGTCGTCGGGATCCCCGCCGGTGCGCAGCGTTCGCTGAGCAGCTGAACGCGATGCAGCGCCCCGTGGCCGCCCTCCAACAGCCACGTGGCGCGGGCACGCGAATCCGGGGTGGGCGCGGAA
>DASYES010000602.1:0-3444 GCA_036498885.1 Pseudonocardia sp. | reverse complement strand
CGAGATCCGGCTCCCGGCCCTGCTCAGGGCGAGCAGCCGGATCTAGGAGCGATCAGGTGAGGATCCGTGTCAGCGCCGGGCCGATGTCCGCGAGCCGGCGCACGGTCTGCGCCCGCCCGCCCGCCCGCGCGGCCAGCACGGACGCCGCGGCCTCGGCCTCCGCGCCGCCCAGCGGCACCAGCACGTGCAGCCGGTCGATCCCGGCGAGGGCCTCCGCGGGCTCGCCGCCCGCCGTGTGCTGGCAGTCCGAGAGCAGCACGACCAGCCGCTCGTCGGCCACCGCGCCGGCGAGCTGGCGCGCTGCCTCCCGCAGCCCGGCCGCCAGGTCGGTGAGGCCGTGGCCGCGCAGGGCGACGATGTCGGACAGCAGCTCCTCGGGTGGGCGGCGCACGCCCTGCGCCTGCAGCACCCGCACGCCGGCACCGAACGCGAGCACCGCGGGCTCCAGCTTCCCCTCGGCCGCGACGACGACCCCGGCCGCGGCCACGGCAGCCAGCGCGACGGCGAGGCCTTGCATGGACCCCGAGATGTCGACGACCAGGCACACCGCGCGACGGTGTGCGGTCCAGGTGCGGGTGACGATGTCGTCGGTATCCGGCCGGCGGGACGGGCCGGGCGACCAGCCGTCGAGCGTGCGGTCGAGGTCGAGGTCACCGTCCATGCCCCGCGCGGGCCCGAGCCGTCGCGTGCCACGGGCGCGGGCGGGCCCGACCCGGCCGAGCTGGATGAAGACGCGGCCGGCCAGTCGCCGCGCCGCGGCGCGCAGCTGCGCGTCGGTGGCCACGGCGAGATCGGCCAGCAGGGCGGCAGCAGCCTCCGGTGAGGTGGCGAGCGCCCGGTCGAACGCCTCGGCGTCCAGCGAACCGAGCTCGGGCGAGACCTCGGCGAACTGCTCGTGACGCGCGCCGAGCTCACCGCGGCCGAGGGTGCGCTCCCCCCGGTTGCGGTGCGGGCGTTCGCGGGATCGGCCCGCCGCTCCCGGCGGCGGGCCGTCAGCTTTTCCCGGGCTGCCGGCCTCCGGCTCCTCACCGGGCTGCGGCGGTGACGCGGCGTCCTGCGGCCAGAGCCGGTCGAGCAGCTCGTCGATCACCGACTCCGCGGTGCGGTCGACGCCGTCGGCCACCCTGATCCGCCCGGACAGCGCGGCGTAGGCGGCGTCGCGTGCCGTCTCTCTCGCCGGCGCGGGCTCGCCGCGCAGGCCCGTCAGTCCGGTGAGCACGAGAGCGAGGTCGATCGCCCCGCGCACCGACGAGCCCATCCGCACGTCCCGGTGGGTGCGGGTGGCCCGGGTGAGCGACACGGCGAAGTCGGTGACCCAGCCGGTCACCCCGCTGACCGAGGCGGTGATGGCCTGCTCGCCGGCCTCGTCCTGGTAGCCGAGCACCACCCGGCACATCCGGTCGGCGATCGCCTGGCTGACGCGCGCGGTGCCGACCGCGTCGAACGGGTTCATCGCGGCGATGAGCCGGAACCGCTGACCGGCACGCACGGTGCCCAGCCGCGGCACCGCGATCTCGCCCTCGGTGAGCACGGTGATGAGGACGTTGAGCGTCTCCTCGGGCACCCTGTTGAGCTCCTCGAGGTAGAGCAGCGCTCCCCCGCGCATCGCGGTGAGCAGCGGCCCGTCGACGAAGCTCGCGGGCAGGTACCCCTCGGCCAGCACCTGCGAGGGGTCGAACGCGCCGATCAGCCGGGCCGGGGTGAGCTCGGCGTTCCCCTCGACGAAGACGACCTGCTGCACCGCGTCGCGGGCGATCGAACGCAGCAGTGTCGACTTCCCGGTGCCGGGCGGCCCTTCGATGACGACGTGCCGGCCGGTGGCGAGCGCGACCGTCAGCACCTCCCGCTCTCGGCGCAACCCGACGACGGGGACGGGCGAGGAGGTCAGTGACGGTGGAGCGGTCACGGGCGTCACGGGTGGCACCACCTTCGGGAGCGGCCGCGCCGGGCCCGCTGATGACGGGCCCGGCAGGTCGTGTGCGTGGCTGGCTGCGCTCTCCGGTGCGGTCAGTAGACGATCACGCCCCGGACGTTGACCCCGTTGACCAGGTCGTCGTAGCCCTTGTTGACGTCGTCGAGGGTGTAGGTGTTGGTGATCAGCTCGTCGAGCTTGATCTGCCCGGCCTGGTACATGTCCACCAGCCGCGGGATGTCGGTGAACGGGTCGCCCGAGCCGAACAGCGAGCCCTGGATGCGCTTCTCGAACAGGGTGAGCAGCGCGCCCGGGATCTCGATCGTGTTCTTGGTCGGGTCGGCCAGGCCGGTGACGACGACCGTGCCGCCCTTGCGGATCGCGTGGAAGGCGTTGGTGGTCACCTCGGTGTCGACCACGCCGACCGTGACGATCGCCTTGTCGGCGCCCACGCCGCGGGTGAGCTCCTGGATCAGTGCCTGGGCCTCCTCGGCGGTGGCGCAGGAGTGCGTTGCGCCGAGCCGCTCGGCCATCTCGCGCTTGTTGGCCAGCGGGTCGATGGCCACCACGTTGGTGGCGCCGGCGAGCGCCGCGCCCTGCACGGCGTTGATGCCGATGCCGCCGACGCCGTAGATCGCGATGGTGTCGCCGGGCTGGGTCTGCGCGGCGTGCACGGCCGAGCCGAAGCCGGTGGGGACACCGCAGCCGATCAGCACCGCCTTGTCGAGCGGGACGTCGTCAGCGACCTTGACGCAGGATCCCTGCGAGATCACGGCACGCTCGGAGAACGTGCCGAGCATGCACATCCCCCCGATGTCCTCACCGGACTCGGTGTGGAAGCGGTAGGTGCCGTCGGGCAGGTTCCCGTCGAGGATCGAGGCACCCATGTCACACAGGTTGGTCATCCCGGCGGCGCAGAACCGGCAGGCGCCGCAGACCGGCAGGAACGAGCAGATGACATGGTCGCCGGGCTTGAGCCGGGTGACGCCCTCCCCGACCTCCTCGATGATCCCGGCGCCCTCGTGACCTCCGACGATCGGGAAGCGCGGCACGATGTCGCCGTGCCGGAGGTGTTCGTCGGAGTGGCAGAGCCCGGCCGCGACGTACTTGATCAGCACCTCGCCGGCCTTGGGCGGGTCCAGCGTGAGCTCCTCGATCTCGAACGGTTGACCCACCCCGCGCAGCACCGCGGCTTTGGTCTTCATCGACCCTCCAGACATCAGCCATCGTCGGCTGATCGTGTGACGTGAGTGTCTCCGGCAAGTCCCCGGACGCCGGCAGCTGCCCCATCGCCCGGGTGTGCCCCGTCATCATTCGTATCAGCATGGACATGCCAGCGGAAGGCCATGCGACCCGAAGGTCAGGACCGTTCGGTCGACGCAGGGAAGCGATTTGATCTTCTACTGATCTGTAGCGGCGATAGATGTAGCTGTAGTGTCTGGCCACCCGAACCGGCATGGGAGTGAACGCCGTCATGACCGAACTCTTGAACGCCGCCGAGTACCTCACGCAGCGCCGTGTCGCCGCGGGAG
>DASYES010000601.1:0-2017 GCA_036498885.1 Pseudonocardia sp. | reverse complement strand
GCGGCCTCGGCGAGCGCGACGCCCTCGCGGCGGGCGGCGAGGGGATGGTCGGCCGGCACCGCGAGCCGCAGTTCCTCGTCGTCGAGCGGCTCGGCGACCAGGCCCGGCTCATCCGGCAGGGGGGAGGTGAGGGCGAGGTCGGCGTCCCCGGAACGCACCCGCTCGAGCAGCAGCGCGTGCGGGCCCTGCATCAGGGTGAAACGCACGTCCGGGTGGGTGGCGCGGAAGTCGCGCAGCAGCCGCGGGACGGCCGCAACTCCGAGGGTGGTCAGGAACGCCAGGCCGATCCGACCGTGCAGCTCGTCGGCGTCGCCCTGGATCTCGCGCACGGCCGCCGTGAGCTCACCCAGCGCTCGTTCGGCATGCCGCAGCAGCGTGCGCCCCTCTCGTGTGAGCCGCACCGTCCGCCCGGCTCGGACGAACAGTTCGACCCCGAGATCGGCTTCCAGTCGCGCGATGCTGCGGCTGAGCGTCGACTGCGGGACGCCGATCTCCTCCGCGGCGTGCGTCATGTGCTCGGCCCGCGCGACGGCGACGAACTGGGCGAGGCGCGGCGTGACGGCGAGCGCCCACGGTTCATCCATAACTGCATTATGACTCTCTCGAACATGCATTGGACGCATGAGGCTGGGCGACCTAATTTAGATAGCGATGGCAACGACTTCTTCGCTCCCCTCCTCCCCGACCACCGCCGCGGTCCCACAGGCCGCCGGTTGCGGAAGTGGACACGAGCGCGGCACCCCGGGCTACCGCCGGCTGGGTGCGGCGATGTGGTTCGCGGGCCTCGCCACGTTCGTGCTGGTCTACTGCGTGCAGGGGCTGCTACCGACGCTCGCGTCCCAGTTCGGGCTGTCCTCGTCGACGTCCAGCCTGGCCCTCTCCGCCACGACGGGGGCCCTCGCCATCGCCGTCGTCCCACTCTCCACGCTGGCCGAGTCGTGGGGCCGGGTGCGAGTGATGACGATCGCACTGGCGACCACCGCCGTGCTGGGTGTACTCGCGCCGCTGGCCCCGAACTTCCCCGTCCTCGTCGGAATCCGGGCGCTGCAAGGCGTGGCGATCGCCGCGCTCCCGGCTCTCGCGATGTCCCACATGACGCGCGAAGTGGCCCCGCGGTGGCTGGGCAGCGCCATCGGGCTCATGATCGCGGGAAACACCCTCGGCGGTCTCTCCGGCCGTCTGATCGCCGGTGCCGTGGCCGACGTGGCGGGCTGGCGGATCGGCCTCGGTGTGATCGGGGTGCTGTCGATCATTTGCACCGTGGCGTTCCGGCTGGTGCTGCCGCCGGCCACCGCCGAGGCTCCACCGCGGGTGCGGTTCCGCGAGCTGACGCCGCTGACCATCGTGCACCTGCGCGACCCCGGCCTGCTGTGCCTGTTGGGCATCGGGTTCCTGGTGATGGGCGCGTTCGTGACGGTCTACAACTACCTGGGGTTCCGGCTGCTCGCCGCACCGTTCGACATGCCGGCCCAGCTCGTCGGCCTGATCTTCCTCGGCTACATCGCGGGCACGTGGGCCTCGACGACGGCCGGACGCCTCGGCGACCGGATCGGGCGCCGCAAGGTGATGTGGGGTGCGACGCTTGTCGGCGTGCTCGGTGCCTGGGTGACCGTGCCGGACAACCTGATCGCTGTGCTGGCCGGACTCCTGCTCGTCACCGTCGGGTTCTTCGGCGCCCACTCGCTGGCGAGCAGTTGGGTCGGCAGGCGCGCGACGCTCCTGCCGGGGGGATCTCCCGGCGTGGCGTCCTCGCTGTACCTGTGCACCTACTACCTGGGCAGCAGCATCGGCGGAGCCGTCGGGGGCATCGTGTATGACGACGCGGGCTGGTTCGGGGTGGCTGTCTACGTCAGCGGGCTGCTCGTGGTGGCGCTGGGGCTGGCACTGTGGCTGCGCCGGGTCCCGTCCCCGCAGGCCGTCGCCCTGGACGTTGTCGCCCCGGACCCGGGGGTGTTCCGGGGTGCGGCCGGCGACGCGGTTACCGGCTGATCGAGTCGAGGAACCCGAGCAGCGCGCG
>DASYES010000600.1:0-5124 GCA_036498885.1 Pseudonocardia sp. | reverse complement strand
AGCGCGTCAGGGGCCACTTCGAGGCCCGCTGCCGCGCGGTGGTCGAGGTGCCGCACGACCCCCACCTCGCCACCGGCGGGCGCATCGAGCTCGCCCGGTTGCGTCCGGCCACACACGACGCCTTCCTGCACCTCGCCGCGCTGCTCGCCGACGGCTTCGGCCCGCGAGTCGCGCGTGCGGAGGTCGCTCCGGAGCAGGTGCCGAGCCTCGGCTGAGCTGCACGGTTCGTCGGCGACTACACCTCAGTACGGGGTCGAACCTGCAGCCGTCCGGCTGCTGTAGGGCCGGAACGTCCGGGGCAGCCGCCGTTTCCCCACAGTCCTGACATGGCGACGGTGCCGGTCGTGCCGTAGGGAGACTCGGCACGTCCCGGCACCGCCGGGTCGATCAGCCCTTGGCCGACGACTTCTTGGCTCCGGACCCGCCTGACTTGGACGACCCGCCCGAGCTGCTCTTCCCGGCGTCGCTCTTGCTGCCGCCGCTGGTGCTCCTCTTCGCGGTGGTGCCGCTGCTGCTCGGGCCGGTCTTGGTGCTCTTCTTGTTGCGCGCCGTCTTGGTGCCGGGGCTCGTGGTCGTGCTGCTCTTCTTGCTGCCAGCGGCGCTGCCACCGTTCTTCGAGGTGGAGGACGACTTGGCCCGGCCGGTGCTGCCGGAGTGGGTGGACGTGCCGGACCTGCTGCCGGTGCCCGCGTTGTTGCGCGTGTCCGTGCCACGCCCCTCGCCCTTCGAGGCCGAGCGGCCGCTCCCGGTGCCTGCGCCCGCGGAGCGCGACTTGCGCTCCGTGGAGCCGCCCCGCGCCTGCGCAGGGTCGAGCACCCGCCCGGCGTTCCCGAGAGCCGTGCCCACGCGGTCCTTGATGCGCTCCGCCTTGCCGCGCGGCGTGTTCTCCTTCGGCTGCTGCTTGCCGGCTGTCGACCGTCCGGACGCCTGCTGTCGATCCTTGCGGGACGCCGAGCTCGTGCCGGAGCCGAGGCTCTGGCTTCGCTCGGCCTTGCTCACGGGCGTGGACCGCTTCGACGAACCGCTCTCCGATGACTTGCCGCGTTCGCCGGAGCGGCCCAGTAGGGATCCGGTGACGGTGGTGACGACGTTGCTGACGGGCCGCACGCGTTCGGAGGACTGCTCGGCGCGGTTGCCGGAGCCGGGCTGCCTGCCGGCGTTGGGCTCCCGGTCGGAGTCGGATCGGTTGGCGGAGTCGGACCGGCCGGTGACGACCTGCCGGGCGGTGTCCACGACGTCGCCGGTCGTGCGGACCACAGCACCGCCCGCGCGGACCGCACTCGCTGCGAGGTTCGTCGCGCCACCCCGTGCGTCGTCTCCCGCACCGCTGCTGCCGCGCAGCGCCACGGCCAGGTCGGTGGTGGAGCGTCCGTCCGCCTTCGGGCGGGACGGGTCGGGCGGCGCCGTGGAGCTCACGGTGTGCCGCTCCTCGCGTGTGCTCTCCCTGCGGGGAGCGATCGCCAGCTCCTGCTGCGGCTGCTGTGCCCGCGGCTTCGGGTCGGGCCGCCGCTCGATCAGCGCGATGACCTGCTGCGCAATCGACGTGGTGCGGTCGCTCGCGTCCGGGAGTGGCGTCGATACCGCCTCGTCGACGCCGTGGCGCAGGACCTCGAGCTCCTGCGAGTTGTAGTCGCGCTGCTGGCGATGCACATCGCGCTGGGCCGCGAGAGTGCGGACGGTCTCGGCCTGGTCAGGAGAGGTCGGCTCCGGCGGGGCCGTGCGAAGCGCCCGTTCCACGGCGTCGAGCTGTGCCTGGGCACTGGTGAGATCGGTGGTGACGTCCGGCAGGGAACGGAATGCGCCGATCTGCGACTGCAGTGTGGCGCGCTGCTGCTCCAGGAGCGCCTTACGCTCCTGCAGGGCCTGAAGCGCGGCCGGTTGTCCGGCGCGCTGAGCCTCGGGGAGCCGGTTCCAGCTGGCCTCGGTGACCGCGACCGTGTCGAGCTGCTTGTTGATCGAGGCGAGAACGACCTCCGCCCTGGCCGCCCACTGTGCGGGGTCGACCGAGGGCTGGGGTGCGGCGGGTGGGGGCGGTGGAGCGACCGGAACCGGCGTCTGCGTCAGCAGGTACCCGCCGCCTCCGGCGATCAGGCTCGCGACCGCAATGCTCGCGACCGCTCGCTGGCGTAGCAGCACGCCTGCGCGCTTGCGCTCACCGGTGCTCCGTGCGGTGCCGCGGTTCTCCCCCGCCGGGCGGACGGGTCGTGGCGGTGGCGGCGGTGTCGGTGTGATCAGCCAGCTGGCGGCAGCGCTCCACGGCCTCGGGGAGGGGCGACTCGGTGGAAGGGGCTCGGCCGCTGCCGCCGCTGCCGCCTCCGCCGGTTCCGTGGGAACCGTCAGGGCCGCAGGTGCTGCGGGGCCGGCTTCCTCGGTCTCAGTCTGAGTGACCACGTGGCGTTGCTTGCGCGCGGCCGCCCGATGGGCGGGCGAGCAGTAGCGCCGGGGCGGCCCGCCGTCCTCCGGCTGTTCGATCGTCGTGCTGCACCCGGGTAGGGCACAGGCGCTCGGCTCCTCGATCATGTCGTCCCCCCTGGCGAGTTCACGCCTGCGCGATGCTCACGCGTCTCGCCGTGTCGCCCGGCCGGCGGCCGGAGCGCTTCCGGGCACAACCCGCAAGCACACCTGCCCCCTTGGATCTTCACCACTGCACACGCAGGCCTCGGTGCGGCCCTCCCGGCACACGACGCCCCATGATCGCGAGTGTGGCCGACGGTATTGCCACGCCGATGCCAGCACGATGCCGTGACGGCCGTCCCGTCGACGGTGTGCCCGGGGTGAGCGCGCAATGACCGGAGAGACCCCGTACCGCAACCGATCACACATCGCAGGTATCGCCCTTTCGCGTTACGCGTCGGCGATCCACATGATCATGCTAGGCCCAGATTCGTGCAGGATCGCCGTGATTCTGCGATTTCGTCCCGGACGAGGGTGAACAGGTGGATCCCCCGGCGATCACCGGGTGCTCGGCCGAACGTGCGTAAGATCCCGTTGGCGGTGATCATGCGAGATCTCTCGATCTCGTAGCATCCGGCCCACTGTCCGGTTCCAGCATCGGCCGTCGCCGTGCAGGTGGGGGGAACATGCCCAAGCGAGCCTTCGTGTCATCGGACACCGACCATGCGCCGGACGACCCGGTGGCTCCGGAACCGCCGCCACACGCCGGGGCCGGAAACGAGCTGCCATCGCCCGAGGGGGCGGCGGCCGAGCCTGCCCGCACCGCCAGCGGTCCCTGGGAGGGTCCGGCTTCGGGCGGGCACACCGGCGGGAGCGCGGCGCAACTGACCGACGACACGATCGTCCGGCGCCGCTCCGACCCGCCCACCGCAGGGTGGAGGCACGCGGTTCACACCCTCAGCGGCGGGGCGATCAATCCGGGTCCCGGCCCCGCCGAACGCCACCGGCACGGGCTGACGCTGCGGATCCGCCGGCCGCTGGACGGGCCGCACCAGATCACGGTCTCCTCCATCAAGGGCGGGGTGGGCAAGACGACGGTCGCGGCCCTCCTCGGTCTGACGCTCGCCGAGCACCGTGGCGACCGGGTCGTGGCGCTCGATGCCGATCCCGACGCGGGAACGCTCGCCGACCGCCTGACCGGCGAGCCCGGCGTCACGGTGCGCGAGCTGCTCGAGCACATCGACGGCGTCCGGGCGCTTCCCGACGTCGCCCGATTCACGAGCCTCGCGGGCCGGCTGCAGGTGCTGGCCTCGGAGCAGGACCCCGCCCGGAGCGAGGCCTTCAACCGCGCCGAGTACGAGCAGGTGTGCCGCGTACTCCGGCGCTTCTACAACATCGTCGTCACCGACTCCGGCACCGGAATCCTGCACTCGGCGATGGACGGGATCCTCGCGCGGACCGACACCCTCGTGGTGGTGGGCGCCCTCACCCTGGACAGTGCCAGCCGGGCCAGCAAGACGCTCGACTGGTTGGTGGCGCACGGCCACCGTGACCTTGTCGGCAACGCTGTCGTGGCGCTCGCAGGCGACCGCACGAGCAAGGAGGTGGACACCACGCGGCTGCGCTCGCACTTCGCGGCCCGCTGCCGGGCCGTGATCGATCTGCCCCACGACCCGCATCTCGCCACCGGTGGCCGGATCGACATGGGTGCGCTACGCCGCAGCACCGTCGACGCCGTTCTCGAACTGACCGCACTCGTGGGCGACGACTTCGGCACCGCGGATCCCCGCGACGCCGCGCCTGCCGATCCTTCGGCAGGCGATCGCCCGATCACGGAGACCAGCGGCACCGGTCAGGAGCGCGGTCCGAACTCGTTGTAGGCCAGCCGCCAGTTCCGGTTCGCGCTGTCGACGTTGCGATCCGACGCGAACAGGCGCACCGAATTGGGGTCGATCACTTCCAGGCCCGCGCCGAACCGGAAGTGGATCAGGAAACGCTCGGGTGCCTGCACGCGCACCTGCTCCCTGCTCCAGAGCGCCATGCGCCGACCCGGCAGGTCGAGCTTGTAGAGCGACACCCAGTCCTCGAAGCGGATCGGCGACGACTCCGTCGGCTCCCCCGACCCGTGCGTGCCGAGGCCGAGCAGCCACGCGTCGCCGTGGACGTCGGTGAGCAGGGAGATGTGGTCGGGTGCCGGCTCCCCGGGTGTTCGGCAGGAGAAGCTGAACGTGAATCGGCACCGCGGGTCGGCGAGCGGGAACGGGTTCGACTCGTACACCGACACCTCACCCCCGCCGTACACGGCGAGCACGTAGTGCCTGGTGGACCCCGACCCGACGTCGGTGATGCCGACGGCACCCACCGCCCGTCCGACGTCGACGCGCAGGTCGAGCGGAGCAGGTTCCGTGGTGTCGGTCAGGGCCGCGAGATCGTAGAAGCGGACGCAACCGTGCCGCCCGGCCGTGCCCTCGAGCGACAGGGCGAGGTAATCGCCGATCACCTGACCGCCGCCCGGATGGTTCAGTCCGTCCTCGGGCAGGGTGACGACCCGGGCCTCGCGCTCACGGTCCCGGTCGGCGATGTCCATCTGGCCGCGGGCCTCCAGCGCGCGGTGCCGTGGCAGCAGGAACCAGTCGCGGTAGGGCAGGATCGCCCGGATGCGGTCATAGGCGTTCTGGGTGACGTCACCTACGACGCAGTGCTTGAAGACGCCGGTCGGGGACACCGCGG
>DASYES010000599.1:0-5223 GCA_036498885.1 Pseudonocardia sp. | reverse complement strand
CCGGCACCAACACCACCCGACCGCCATGGCGCGCCACCACCTCGGCCTCGGGAAGCTCGCGACCCGCGTAGTCCTCCCCCTTCACCCAGATGTCAGGTCTCAGTCGCTCCAACACCGCGGCAGGTGAGCTCTCGGGGAACGGCACGACGGCGTCGACCATCTCCAGGGCCTGGAGCATGCCGACCCGATCACCGAGCGGCATCACCGGCCGCCCGGGTCCCTTGAGACGCTTCACCGACTCATCGGAGTTGACGCAGACGACGAGCGCGTCGCCGAGCGCACGTGCCCGCCGCAGCAAGCTGACGTGGCCCGGGTGCAGAAGATCGAAGCAACCACCGGTGGCCACTACGGTGCCGCCGGCTCGGCGTACCTGATCGACAACCGCGCATCCGCTCGCCACAGGGTCCACCGCGGCGGACGGGGTCGAGTCGGCGAGCTCGGCCAGCGTGCCGGCGGCTCCTGCCGCTACGAACTCTGCGGCCGCGCGGACCGCCGTGGCGACGGCATCGGTGAGCCCCCCGCCCTGCATCAAGGCCGTCACAGCCGCAACCGCGAAGGCGTCCCCCGCACCGCAGGAGTCGATCCGGCCGGAAACCGCGGTGCCGGGCGGCACCGGGACGAGAACCGATTCGGCCGCCGTACTCAGCCAGGCACCACGTGAACCGCCCGTCACAGCGACTCCTCCCGTCTCCCACCGTTCCCGGAGGCGGTCCGCTGCCACAGCAGGAGTGCCCGCGGCGTCTGCGGCGAACAAGGCGGCCTCCGTCTCGTTGGGTTTCACCAGGGCCGTGCCCGGCACGGGAGCCACGCCCCGCGGATGCGGATCCCAGACGACGGGAACCTGGGCCGCCACCTCGGTAAGGGCGCACCGCAGCTGCCGATGGGCCCCGGCGCCCCGCCCGTAGTCGGCCACGAGCACGGCTGCAGACCCCTGTACGGCATCGACTGCGTGCCGCACGTGACCTTCCGGGTCGACATGCCCCTGCCCCGTGTCCAGACGCAACAATGACTGCCCTTCCACGCGAACCCGCGTCTTGCACACCGTGCCGCCTCGCAGCGGCAGGCCGACGACGCTCACCGACCGCGGAAGCAGCTCGGCCAGCCGGCGAGCATGCTCGTCGTCACCGAGGGCCGTCACCAGCTCGACATCGAGGCCGGCGCGTGAGGCGAGCACGGCGGCGAGTCCGGCGCCGCCCGGGCGGTAGCAGCAGCGTTCCACGTCGACGACGGGCACAGGGGCGTCAGGGCACAACCGGTCGGCTGTGCCATCGATGTCGGCATCGAGGAACGTGTCGCCGAGCACGACGAGCTTGCGCGCGGTCACATCCGTCCCCCGATCTCCGGTGAGGCGTCGATCGCGGTGCACAGCGCGTGCACGAGGGATAGATGCACCTCCTGCACGGTCGCCGGCGTGGCAGCATCGACGGCGATCGCTTCGTCGCACAGCGCCGCGAGAGCGTTCGGCGCGGGGCCGGTGAGGGCCCAGGCCGTCATCTTGAGTTCCTGTGCGGTCTTCGCCGCGGCTAGCACGTTCTGGCTGCGCCCGCTCGTCGACAGGGCGATGAGCACGTCGTTGGCGCGCCCGTGCGCGCGAACCTGACGAGCGAACACCTCGTGCTCGCCGTAGTCGTTGACGATGGCGGTCAGCGCGGATGTGTCGCCGTGCAGCGGGATCGCCGACAAGGGACGGCGATCATGCAGGAACCTCCCGGTGAGCTCGCCGGTGAGATGCTGGGCCTCCGCAGCGCTGCCGCCGTTGCCACAGGCCAGCAGCCTCCCCCCGGAGCCGAGCACCCGCGCGAGGTGGCGACCCCAGGCCTCCACTGTCGGGGCATGGACGCGAATCCGGCACGCGGCACGCTCCAGTGCCCGGAAGTGCTCGTCGATCATGTCAGCGCTCCGCTCAGTGCTCGCGCCGCTACCCGCTCGTAGAGGGCCTCGGTTCGCTCGGCGATTCGATCCCACCCGTAGCGGGCGCGGGCGCGGCATGCCCCTGCGCGGCCCATCGCCGCGCGCACCCCGGGAGCGGCCAGCAGCTCACGCAGGCGGGCCGCCAGCAGATCGCTGCGCCGCGCCGGCACGAAGCAGCCGGTCTCCCCTTCCACGACGGTGTCGAGATGCCCGCCCACGGCACTGACGACGACGGGAGTGCCGCAGGCCATCGCCTCTGCCGGAACGATTCCGAACGGCTCGTACCATGGCACGCTCACCACGAGATCGGCCGATCGGAACAACGCCGGAACCTCGGCACGGGGAACCTGGCCGAGGAATCGGACGCGATCGGCCACCCCACACCGGTGGGCGATCGTACGCAGGCGGACGACCTCCGGATCGGCGTTCAGCCTCGTCCGGTGCGGCCCGCCGGCGACGATCACTTCGGCCTCGGGCACGTCGCGCAGCGCGTGGATCAACGTCTCCACACCCTTGCGCTCGACCAGCCTGCCGATGCTCAGCAGCCGAGGTCGCATGCTGCGGCCGGCACGCGGGCCGTCCGGGTTGAACTGCGCCAGATCGACTCCGCACGGCACGATCTCGGCCCGCTCCGGGGACATCCCGATCGCGCGGAGCTCCTCGACCTCGTCGGAGCACGTCGCGATCACCATCGCGACGGCGCTGGCCAACTCAGCCTCCACGTGGGTCCGAACCGGCGGGCTCGTGTCCTTCACACCTTGGTGCTGACGCTTCACGTGACCGAGGGCATGGAAGGTCTGCAGGAGCGGCAACCGCTCGAGGGCGGCACCTTGCCGGGCCGCGAGACCGGACAACCAGAAATGGGCATGCGCGACCTCGGGACGGCGAACGGCCCACCGCCGCCCGAGGTGCTCGCCGAACGCCGGCATGTGCGGCAGCAGATCGTCCTTGGGAATCGGCCGGGCAGGCCCCGCAGGCACGTGTTCGACCGTCACGCCGGGGGCGAGCTCGACACGGTCGGGAAGGTCGGGTGCGTCCCGCCGGGTGTGTACGAGCACGTCGTGGCCCCGACGGCCCATGGCCAGGGCGAGTTCGGCGACGTGCACGTTCTGGCCACCCGCATCGGCTCCACCGATGGGCGCGAGCGGGCTCGCGTGTTCCGAGATCAAGTCGATCTTCATGTGCGCACCTCCTCGAGTACCGAGTTCCAGTCGCAGACGAACCGCTCCAGCCCGTGTCGTTGCAGCGCAGCAGCGCGTCCCGCAGCCCCTAGCTCGCGCGCCCACTCGGGGTCGTGCATCAGGTCGCGGACGGCGGCGCTGAGCACGTCGGTCCGGGTCGACACGATTCCCGCGCCGGGTGGTACCGCCTCGAACGCCGCCGTGGTCCCCACCGTCACCACGGGGAGCCCGAGCTGCATGGCCTCGATGAGCGACAGCCCTAGCGAGGTCCAGCGGAACGGGTGCAGGTACAGCCGGCGGTGTGCCAGTGCGCTGTGCATCCGGTCCTGCTGCATGTCCTCGTGCACGCTGAGCCGTTCGCCCAGGCCTGGTCGGAGAGCCGACGGCAGGTCGGCGACGTGCATGCCGAACACGTCGGTGGGTGCGCCGGCGCTCAGAGCGGGCAGCAGATCGGTGCCGGCGATCCTCCATCGGCGGATCGGTTCGTTGATCACGACACCGATGCGGTCGAGCCGGCCCGTGTACCGGTGACCCGGGTCGGGAATCCCGTGCTCCACGACCCGAACCGGTGCGCGGCCGTTGTCCCACATCAACGCGTTGAAGTGCGTGACGTGGACGATGGGGACATCCGTGCGGTCGGCGAGCGGGTGCCGGACATCGGGCACTGCTCCGCGCGGGGTGTCGTGCTCGACGTAGACGGCGGGGATGTCGCGGCCGGGCCGGCGGCCCAGCCATTTCTCGCACAGTTCGAGCTCGTGCTCCCGTTGCAGCACGACGACGTCGATGTCCTCGTCCCGCAACGCGCCGGGGCTGCACTCCACCACGTTCGACGGCCAACGGAAGGTCAGCGCCCGCCCACGACCGTCGGCATCACGGGCCGGGTTCACCGGCACCACGTAGGTATGGGGTCCCTGGACGAAAGCGGTGCTCCATGACCCGTGCACGTGCCAGCAGAGAATCCTCACGGCGGGCACAGCTCCCCGACCGCCGCGACCACGTCGGCGGCAGTGACGCCTGCCAGGCAGGGGTGTCCGGGTATCGGACAGCTGCGGGCTCGGGAATTTCTGCAGGGCGCGTCCTGCTGGCCGAGCACCACTGTCGGTACGCCGTAGGGGGCCCACCTGGCCGCGGGCACCACTGGTGCGAACAGTGAGACGACCGGAGTGCCCACGGCCGCCGCCAGATGCGCGGGGCCGGTGTTGGGCGCGACGACGACCGCCGCTCCGTCGAGGACGGCGGCGAGCTGAGCCAGATCCGTGCCACCGCCCAGGTCGATGCCCACGCCGCCGGCCACCCGGGCCGTCAGCTCCCGCTCGCTGTCCGTTCCCGTGACGACAACCCGGTGCCCTGTTGCCGTCAGCGCCCGTACGGTCTCCGCGCACCGCTGCAGCGGCCACTGGCGCGCCGGGACCGACGCTCCGGGATGCAGCACGACATAGTCGGATTTCCCGACCAGTTCCGCCACGCCTGGCAGCGGACGACGTACCGCGAGCCTGCCGTCGTCGCCGCCGGGCAAGGAGAAGCCGGCGGCACGGGCCAGTGACAGCGCGCGCTCGGCTTCCGGCGGATCACCGGGGATGTGATGCCGCAGATCAAGCAACGAGCCTGGATAGTCCTCGCTGATGGCGCCGATCCAGGGCACGCCGGCGAGCCGTAGCACGAGCGCCAGGGGCAGCGGCGACTGGTGGAAGGAGGTGAACACCAGCGCCATCTCAGGCTCGACCGCTTCGACGGCGCGCAGCAGGCGTTCGATGTGGGGACCGGTGACCGGATCGGGTTCAGGGTCGATCCACGGCGCTTTCCACGTGATGACCTCGTCGACGCCGGGCAGCAGCGCGGCGGCCGAGGTGCCGTGCGGTCCGGTGAGCATCACCACGGAGTCGGCGCTCGCGGCCACCGCGCGAACTGCGGGGCCGGTCAGCAGCACGTCTCCGGCGTTGTCGAGCCGGGCGACGAGCAATGCGCCGGTCACGGCGGAACTCCGTCCGGGTCACGCCTGCGCAGCGCGAGCTCGACCGCCGCGGTGAGGTCGGCAGCGACCTCGGGCGCGTTGCGGATCTCAGCCGGCAGGGTGCGCGCCGTCGGGACGAGAATTCCGCGGGCTCCCACTGCCCTGGCCGCTTCGATGTCG
>DASYES010000598.1:0-3337 GCA_036498885.1 Pseudonocardia sp. | reverse complement strand
GGCATCGAGGCGGCCGGGTTCCGACGATGCTGGCACGTCCCCGCCGGATGTGCGGGGTGGGGTGATCCGGTTCTCACCGGTCGGTGGCTGATCCCGTCAGGGAAGGGCGAGCAGCTCACCACGGGCGACGGCCACCACTTCACCGCGCACGGACGTCGCCTGCGCGACGCCACCGGCTGCCTGCACGACGACCGCAAGGTGCGACGGCCGTCCGATCTCCGCTCCCTGCGCCACGAGGAAGCCGGACTGCCCGTCGGAGGGAAGCACCCCGCGATCGACGAGGAACACACCGAGCGCCACGGCCGCCGACCCCGTGGCGGGATCCTCGGTGACGCCGGCGTCGGGGGCGAACATCCGCATGTGGGCCTGCCAGGCCACGCGGTCGTAGGACACGACCGCCACGCCCACGAGGTCCGGTGGGAGCTCGCGCAGGGCCGCGGGGTGCGGCACGCCTGCGCGCGCCACGGCGTCCGCGCGCACGGGAAGAACGGCGTACGGCACGCCTGCCGCAGCCACACCTGCCGGCACGCCGGGCTCGACGTCCTCGGCGCGCAGGCCGACCGCGGCCGCCAGCGCCGTACCGTCCAGCACCGGCCCGACGACGGGGGTGCCGCCGCTCACCTGCGCGCCGTGGGTGTCCACGTGCACCGGCAGCAGCCCGGCCCCGCACTCCTGTACGACGTCTCCGGTGCTGATGAGGCCCTTCTGCGCGAGCAGCCACGCCGCGCCCACGCTGGGATGGCCTGCGAACGGCAACTCCCGCCCGGGCGTGAAGATGCGCAGCCGGTAATCGGCCTCGGCGGTGGTCGGCGCGAGCGGGAACACGGTCTCCGAGAGGCCGAACTCCGCGGCGATCGCCTGCATCTGACCGGACGAGAGGTCGACGCCGCCGTGCACCACCGCGAGGGGGTTGCCCGCGAACGCGGCATCGGTGAAGACGTCGAGCACGTCGTACCGCATCGGAATCATGTGTGCAGTCTGGCCGACGCCCGGCGGGCGTCGACGGAAAGCCCGGTAGGTCGAATACAGCGCGGCGCGACGCCCGCGGCCGATGAGATCAGCAACCAAAACCCGTCGGAATGTACTGACGGCAGGCATTTTGCCCGTCTACGAATCGAGGTATTCGAGCCCACCGCGCCAGGTCCGACGGTGCGTGGCCGCGCGCTCGACCCTGTCGAGGAGCACCTGGAGCACGTCGTACCGAAACGGGATCCGGAATTCGCCTTAGTCTTTCCCTGTGGGCACCGAACGCATCTTCGTCGCACGCCTGGCCGGGCTGGCCGTTTTCGGGCCCGACGGCGAGCGCATCGGCAAGGTGCGTGACCTCGTGGCCACGTTGCGCGTCGACGCCAGTCCCCCGCGCGTGCTCGGCATGGTGGTGGAGCTGGCCACCAGGCGGCGGATCTTCGTCCCGATGCTGCGGGTCACCACCATCGACCCGGCCGCCGTCACGCTCGCCACGGGGTCGGTCAGCCTGCGTCGCTTCGCCCAGCGCCCGAACGAGACGCTGCTCGTCGGCCAGTTGATCGACGCCCCGGTCAAGCTGGCCGAGAGCGGTGAGGAAGCGGTTGTCGTCGACGCCGCGATCGAGCCCAACCGCAGGCGCGACTGGGTGGTCGGGCGGCTCGCGGTGCGCGCGCGCCGGCACGGGTTCGCCCGCCGCGGACCGGTGCATGTCGTGGCGTGGAGCGCCGTCACCGGCCTGTCGCTCTCGGACCGGCAGGGCACCGCCGGGCTTCTGGCCGTGTTCGAGACGATGCGTCCCGCCGACGTCGCGACCGCTCTCTCCGAGCTGCCCGAGAAACGCCAGCACGAGGTGATCGACGGCCTCGACGACGAACGGCTCGCCGACGTGTTCGAGGAGATGTCCGAGAACGAGCAGCGCAAGCTGCTCGGGCACCTCGACGCCGAGCGCGCCGCCGACGTGCTCGAGGCGATGTCACCCGACGACGCCGCCGACCTGCTCCACGAGCTGCCCCACGCCGACGCCGACGCGTTGCTCGCACTGATGGAGCCCGACGAGTCGGCCCCCGTGCGCAGGCTGATGAGGTACTCGTCCGACACCGCGGGTGGCCTCATGACCCCGGAACCGATCATCCTGCGCCCGGACGCCACGGTGGCCGAGGCGCTGGCCCGGATCCGCAACCCCGACTACCCGCCCGCGCTGGCGAGCATGGTGTTCGTCTGCCGCTCGCCCTCCCAGACCCCGACAGGGCGCTACCTGGGATGTGTGCACGCCCAGCGCCTGCTGCGGGAGGCTCCGTCCGAGCTCGTGGCCGGGGTGGTGGACGCCGAGCTGGCGCGGCTCACCCCGGGCGCGACGCTCGGCGAGATCACCCGCTACTTCGCTGCGTACAACCTGGTGGCGGGCCCCGTGGTCGACAGCGAGGACCACCTGCTCGGGGCCGTGACCGTCGATGACGTGCTCGACCACCTGCTCCCTCCCGACTGGCGTGACCGGCTGAACGACCCCGACGTCGCGTCGGACCGGGAGCCCGACGACGCTGAATCCGAGGTGGCGGATGCCTGAGATCATCACGTCCCGCAGGCTCGACCAGCCGCGCGTCAGCCGGGCCCGGTTCGAGGTCGACCCGGACTGGTTCCCCCGGCTGTCGGAGCGCATCGCCCGGTTCCTCGGCACCGGCCGCTTCCTCGCGATCCAGACCGTGATCGTGCTCGTGTGGATCACGCTGAACCTGACCGCGTTCATCGGGCGGTGGGACCCTTACCCGTTCATCCTGCTCAACCTGGCCTTCTCCACACAGGCGGCCTACGCGGCGCCGCTGATCCTGCTGGCGCAGAACCGGCAGGACGACCGTGACCGCGTGTCACTCGAGGAGGACCGCGCTCGCGCGGCACAGACGAAGGCCGACACCGAGTACCTCGCGCGAGAGCTCGCCGGCCTGCGGATCGCGCTGGGTGAGGTGGCCACCAGGGACTACCTGCGCGGCGAGCTGGACAGGCTCGCCGACAGGATCAACGGGAAGACCCCGCCGGACAGGGCGCACTCCGAAAGGGCCCACCCCGACAAGGCTCACTCCGACAGGACGAGCACGGACCGACCCGGCCGTGGCCAGGACACCGATGGAGCCACGGCCACGGTCATTCGGCCAGCCGACGACTGATCCGTTCCAGGGCGCCGAGCTCCTCACCGTCCAGTTTCTCGACGAAGTACCGCACGATCCCGTTGAGATGGGTGCGCGACGCCGTGCGCAGGCGGAGCAGGCCCGCCTGGGTGAGCTCGGCGGCGACGCCTCGCCCGTCGCTCTCCACCGGGCAGCGCGCAACCAGGCCGGACTTCTCCAGCCTGTCCACCAGCCGAGTCACACCGGAGCGC
>DASYES010000597.1:0-2166 GCA_036498885.1 Pseudonocardia sp. | reverse complement strand
CGCCGGTGCAGGCGATCACCAGCGCCGCCCGCCGTCGCGGGGTGCCGGTGCAGTGGGCGTCGGCGCACAGGGTGAAGGTGCTGGCGGGCAACGGTCGCCACGACCAGGGTGTGCTCGCCGACGTCGTCGCGCCACGGATGGCGCCGGTCGGTGAGTTCGTGGCTGCGCTCGCTCCCGGCGCCCCGGCGTCGGTGCTCGTGCTCGACCGGCTCACCAACCCGGCCAACGTCGGGATGATCCTGCGCAGCGCGACCGCCGCCGGGCTCGACGGGGTGCTGCTCCCCCGGCGCGGCGTGCCGGCGATCGACCCGCTGGTCGTCAAGGCCTCGGCCGGCGTCGCGTTCCGCGCGCCCGTGCTGCGATCGGGCACGGTCGAGGAGGGATGCAGCGACCTGGCCGCGGCCGGGTTCTCCGTGTACGGGCTCGACGCGGGGGGTGCATCGCTGCTCGATGCCGAGCTGCCGGGGCGCGTCGCGCTCGTGCTGGGCAACGAGACCGACGGGCTCTCGTCATCGGTGCGGGAGATGCTCGACGGTGTGCTTGCGATCCCCATGCACGGCGGTGTCGAGTCGCTGGGCGTGGCGAGCGCCGGGGCGGTCGCGGCGTTCGAGCTGGCACGACGCGCTCGCTGAGCGCTTCGGCGCCGGATGAGATCTAGTCTGTCTCAATGGTCCAGCGCAGGCTTCCTCGTCCCTCCGAGCTCCGCCCGCTGCTGCGGCCGGCGCCGTTCGTGCGCGACTCAGCGCAACGTCGGCTGATGCGCGCTGCGAGCATCGCCGACCTGCGGGAGATCGCCCGCCGCCGCACCCCCCGGGCCGTGTTCGACTACACCGACGGTGCGGCCGACGGCGAGCACTCGTTGCTCCGCGCCCGCCAGGCCTACGCCCGCGTCGAGTTCAGCCCCACCGTGCTGCGCGACGTGTCGTCCGTGGACACCGGGCGCGACATCCTGGGGAAGCGTTCTGCGCTCCCGTTCGCCTTCGCCCCCACCGGCTTCACGCGGATGATGAACCACGAGGGCGAGCGTGCTGTCGCGTCGGTGGCCGAGGAGGTGGGCATCCCGTACGCGCTCTCGACGCTGGGCACCACCACGATCGAGGAGGTGGCGGCCGCCGCTCCGGGCGCGCGCAAGTGGTTCCAGCTCTACCTGTGGCGTGACCGTGCTCCCGCCAAGGAGCTCGTGCAGCGCGCCACGGAGGCGGGTTACGACACGCTGCTGCTCACGGTCGACACTCCGGTGGGCGGGGCCCGGCTCCGCGACGTCCACAACGGGCTCACCATCCCGCCAGCTCTGTCGCTGCGGACGTTCGCCGACGGGGCCCGGCACCCGCACTGGTGGTTCAACCTGCTCACCACCGAGCCGCTGAAGTTCGCGAGCCTCACGTCCACCGAGGGCACTCCCGCCGACCTGATCGCACGCGTCTTCGACCCGGCGCTCACGATCGCCGACGTCGAATGGCTGCGTGGCACCTGGCCGGGAAAGTTCGTGGTCAAAGGCATTCAGAGCGTCGAGGACGCACGCCGCGTGGTCGACGCGGGGGCCGACGCCGTGCTCCTGTCCAACCACGGTGGCCGTCAGCTCGACCGCGCACCCGTGCCGCTTGAGCTGGTCGAGCCCACCGTCCAGGCCGTCGGCGACCGCGCCGAGGTGCTCGTCGACACCGGGATCACCCACGGCGCCGACGTGCTGGCCGCGATCGCGCTCGGGGCCCGGGCCGCCCTCATCGGGCGCGCCTACCTGTACGGGCTGATGGCCGGCGGCCGCCTCGGCGTCGAGAAGGCCGTGGCGATCCTGACCGGTGAGATCGTCCGCACGCTGCAGCTCATCGGCGTCAACAGCGTCGACGAACTGCGGCGGGAACACGTCCGTCTTCGCCCGAATGCATGAGTCCACGCTGCGGAGATGGCGTCGCGGGGCCATCGTGCACAAATGGGACTCATGGAGAAACTTCGCGAGCTGCTGCATCAGCACGACGACAAGGTGGACCAGGGGCTCGACAAGGCCGGCGAGATGGCCAAGACCAAGGTGCAGGGCCACGACCAGCAGATCGACCAAGGCGTCGACAAGCTGCAGCAGATGACGGGCGACGGCGACACGACCGAGCCCAAGCCGCCGGGCGAAGCACCGCCTGGATCTCCGCCGCAGGGCGCGACACCGCCTGGATC
>DASYES010000596.1:0-5478 GCA_036498885.1 Pseudonocardia sp. | reverse complement strand
ATCAGCCAGTCCGGCTGGGCGAAACTTCCGACCAGCGACGTCGGCAGCAGCGGAAGTGGGGTCACGGTGCCTCCAGATTTCAGGGCGTGAGAACGATCCGGCCGGTTGCCCGGCCTTCGGCCTGCCGGGCCCACGCCTGCGCGGTGTGGGCGAGCGGCACCTGCTCGTGCGCCACCGTCACGTTGCCGGCGACGGCCTCGGCGACCACCCGGTTGAGGGCGGCGCTGCGCTGCCGCGGAGTCAGCACGTTGTTGGTGTAGCCGAGCACCTGCACCAGTCTGCTCCGCAGCGTCGACGAGTCGATGGGAGCGGTCTCGGCCGCCGAGCTGCCCAAGTTGACCAACCGCCCCCCTTCCCGAAGCGTACGCACCGCCGCAGCGGCAGGAATGCCGAACAGCGGGTCGAGCACGAGGTCGACCGGGCCGTCACATGCCGAACGCATCCGCTCCGCAAGGTCGTCGACGGTGTCGGACGCCTCGAGCGCGACCACCGCGTCGGCGCCGAGCCGGAGCGCCTGCTCGCGGGACTGCGCCGATCGGGCCGCGGCGACCACCCGCCCGGCTCCACCGATCCGCGCCAGTTGGACCCCTGCCTGGCCGACCACGCCACCCGCGCCGAGGACGAGCACCTGCTCCCCCGCCGCCAGCTCGCCCCGCCAGGTCAGCGCCATCCATGCCGCCACGGCGGAAAGCCCGAGGGCGGCGACGAGCACGGGGTCGGCCCCGTCCGGCAGCGGGACGACGTCGCGCTCGTGGACCGGCACTCGCGTGCGCATGCTCCCGTCACCGGGCTGCATCCCTGCCGATGTGGCGAACCACACGGAAGTGCCGGGGACGATCTGCGCATTTCCCCGCTCGACGACGCCGACTCCTTGCACCCCCGGCACGTACGGCGTCTCCGGGCGGCCGAAGTACGACGTGCCGGAAGCACAGAGCAGGTCGAGCGGGGTGATCGGGGCGGCGCGGACGGCCACCAGCAGCTCGTCCGCGGCAGGCTCCGCGATGTCCCGATCGACGACGCGAGGCGGCGACCCCGGGCTCTCGATGACGGCCGCGGGCAGTGCGCTCACGGCGCGCCGTCCGACGTCCACGGGTCCGGGGCGACCGAACGGTTGTTCAGATCGACCGACAGGAAGATGTCGTTGCCGACCGGGTGCCGCAGCTCCTCCGCGAGCTGCCCGATGAGCCCCGCAGTGCGGGCAAGCAGCGCGAAGCCGCGTAGCAGCGGGAGCGGCAGTCCGAGATCGGCCAGCGCGGCCCCGCACACCCCGGCGCCGTTGAGCGGCAGGGTACGCCCGAGCACCTGCGGGTGGACCCTGCCGATGGCCGCGAACAGCGCGAGGTGCGGGCCGAACTGACCCTCCTCGCGGGCGATCTGCATCAGCCGCGGCGTGCGCGGATCGCCGTCCTTGTGCACGTGGTGCCCCAGGCCGGGCACGAAGCGTTTCGCCGCCCGCTGCGCCGTGACGGTCTCCAGCGCGAGTGCGTCCCAGCCGGCGTCGTCGGACGGCAACTCCTGCGCACCGGCCAGCACGTCGTGCAGGAACCGGCCGGTGTCCTCGGTGACGCCGAGGAACCGCGAGCCGCCACCGAGCAGCCCTGCCGCGAGCGCACCCTGGACGGAGTCGGGCGCCGACAGGTACGTCAACCGCGTGACGATCGCCGTCGGAGTGAAGCCGTGGTCGGCCAGCGCGGCCAGGACGGCCTCGAAGACCCGGACCTGCCCCGTCGACGGACGTTCCTGCGTTGCCAGCCAGAAGGCCAACTCGCCGAACCCGACGTTGCCCATGACGTCCGAGGCGAGGTCCTGACCGAGGAGGGTGATCGTCGTCGGGCTCGACGCGCCGAGCGCCGTCGGGTAGGTGGGCTGCTCAGCCACGCGGGTCCTCCTGCGTCGCCCGGTCCTGGGGGGTCGCGAGCCATTTCCGCAGCTCCGCGCCGTGCTCATCCAGCTCCGGGGGCGGTAGCTCGTACCGGGCCGGGGTCTCGGAGAACCGGATGGGGTGCCGCGGACTCGGCACGGCCCGCTCGCCCTCCCCGGCGTGCACCACAGGGTCGAGCCCGAACCGCTCGGCCATTGCGAAGCCGCCGTCGATCGTCTGGATGGGCCCGCACGGCACCCCGACCGCCACCAGCGCGTCGAACCACTCGGTGGCACTGCGCTGCGCGAGCCGCTCCACGAGGATCGGCCGCAGCTCCTCCCGGTTGGCCGTGCGGTCGGCGTTGCGGGCGAACCGCGGGTCGTCGGCCACCTGTGGGGTCCCGAGAACGTCGCACAGCTTGCGGAACTGCCGGTCGTTGGCCGCGGCCACGATCAAGTCGTCGTCGGCGGTCGGCAGCGGCTCGTACGGGAAGACGCTCGGGTGGGCGTTGCCCATGCGGTAGGGCACCACGCCCGCCGAGACATAGGCCGAGCTGTGGTTGACCAGGCCGGTCAGCGCCGAGGACAGCAGGTTGACCTCCACGTGCTGGCCCTGCCCGGTGGCATCGCGGTGCCGCAGCGCGGCCAGGATCCCGATCACCGCGTGGTTGCCCGCCATCACGTCGAACACCGAGATGCCCGCCCGGTAGGGGGGACCGTCCGGGTCGCCGGTGAGGCTCATGAGGCCCGAGATCGCCTGCACCATGAGGTCGTAGCCGGGGACGTGGGCCCCCTTCCCGGAGCCGAAACCGCTGATCGAGGCATACACCACCCCGGGGTTCGCAGCGCTCACGGACGCGAAGTCCAACCCGAACTTCGCGAGGCCTCCCGGTTTGAAGTTCTCGATCACCACGTCGGCGCGGCGGGCGAGCTCGCGGCCCACTGCGGCGTCGCCCTCGTCGCGCAGATCGAGCGCCATCGACCGCTTCCCGCGGTTGACGCCCAGGTAGTACGTGGAGACCCCGTCGCGCACCGGGGGCATCCACGTGCGCGTCTCGTCGCCATCGGGGCCCTCGACCTTCACGACCTCGGCACCCATGTCGGCCAGCAGCATCGTGGCGTAGGGGCCGGCGAGCACCCGTGAGAAGTCGGCCACGAGCACGCCCGAGAGCGGTCCCGCTCCCCCGGTGCCCTCCGGCGTACCACCTGACATCAAATCGGCCTCTCCGTCCGCGTCACGGACGACCGTCCGCAGCTCGATCGTGACATATACCTGGGGCGAGGCAAAGCCGTGACCCCGTGGGGCGAGGGTCAGGAGGCGGCGGTGCGGAACAGGTGCGGCACCGTGTCGAGCCGGGCGAAGTCGGCGCTGATCTCCCCCGCGGTGTGCAGCAGGAGGGGCAGGTGTTCCTCCAGCAGGCGGTCCACCGGCGTCTCTGCCGCGTGCGTGTTGACGTTGATGCTCGCGACGACCCGGCCGGTACCGTCGCGCAGGGGCGCGGCCACGGACCGGATGCCCAGCGCCAGCTGCTCGTCGGTGAGTGCCCATCCCCGCGCCCGCACCTCGCGCAGCTCCGCGTCGCGCTGGGCACGATCGGGCTGCCAGCGCGGCGTGAGTCCCGAGCGCGTGGGCTGCTCGAGCACCCGCTCGAGCTCATCGGCCGGCAGCGCTGCGAGCAGCACCTTGCCCAGCGACGTGGGGAGCGCGGGAAACCGCGTGCCGATCTGCACCGACAGCCCGACGATCTTCGGCACCGCGACACGCGCCACGTAGACGATGTCCGAGCCGTCCAGCTGCGCGATCGAGCACGACTCCTCGGTGCGCGCGACCAGCTGCTCCATGTGCGGGCGCGCCACGTCCCACAGGCCGGTGGACCGGACGTAGGCGACCCCGAGCTCCAGCACGCGAGGAGTGAGGGTGAACCCGGCGTCCCCCGCCCGGACGTAGCCCAGTTCCTCCAGCGTCAGCAGGATCCGGCGGGCCGTGGGGCGGGCGAGGCCGGTGGCCGTGGCCACCTCGGTGAGCGACATGGCGGGCCGGCCCGTGCGGAACGCCGCGATCACCTCGAGACCGCGGGCGAGCGCCTCGATGAAGTCCGGTCCGGTCCCAGCCCGCGGCATGACTCACTCCCCAGCTCGATGTGGCGTCCCGATAGCGTAACGAACGTCCGTTGTGCGGACGCAGCACACAATAGGTGCCAGATGGAGGGCCTCATCACGACGGATTGACACCGCAACCACCGTCCGAGAAAGTGATCGACAGTCCCCTGACGGCATACGGACAGGCGTCCGCAAATGCCACCCTGTTCGAAGGAGCGTCTGGAAATGACGGACCCGCTGGATGTCGGCGCCGACCGCCCCGTGGTGCTGCGCGGCGGACTCGTCCTCACCCTCGACAATGCGCGCCGAGTGCTCCCGGACACGGACGTGCTGGTTGTCGGCGACCGGATCGCCGCTGTCGGCCCCGGCCTGGAGGTGCCGGAGGGCACCGCCGAGATCGACGCCCGCGACGGGATCGTGATGCCGGGCATGATCGACACCCACCGGCACATGTGGCAGACGGCCATGCGCGGCTACGGCGCCGACTGGACGCTGACGCAGTACTTCGTCTGGTATTACCTCGAGTCGGGGAAGCACTTCCGCCCGCAGGACGTCCGCGCGGGCAACCTGCTCGCCGCGATCGAGGCGATCGACGCCGGTGTCACCACCACCGTCGACTGGTCCCACGGCCTGCAGACCACCGACCACGCCGAGGCCGCCGTCGACGCCCTCCGGGCCGTTCCCGGCCGGTTCGTGCTCGCTTACGGCAACATCCAGCAGGCTCCGTGGGAGTGGGCCACCTCCCCCGACTTCCAGTCCTTCGCCCGCCGCCGGATCGGCGCGGCCGACGACATGCTCGGCTTCCAGATCGCCTTCGACGTCACCGGCGACCCCGCGTTCCCGGAGAAGGCCGCGTACGAGGTCGCCCGCGAGCTCGGCGTGCCCGTCACCACGCACGCCGGAGTCTGGGGCGCCACCAACGACGACGGCATCCGCCTCGCGCACGAGGCCGGCTTCCTCGACGAGCGCAGCGTCTTCGTGCATGCCGCCACCCTCTCGGCCGACTCGTACCACCGCATCGCCGCCACCGGCGGATCGGTCTCCGTCTCCACCGAGAGCGAGCAGAGTGCCGGACAGGGCTACCCGCCCACCTGGGCCCTGCGCGCACACGGCATCCCCGTGTCGCTGTCGATGGACACGAGCGTCTGGTGGAGCGGTGACCTGTTCTCCGCGATGCGCACCACGCTCGGGGCCGACCGCTCGCGGGAGCACTTCGAGGCCCACGCCACGGGCGAGACGGTCACCCACGTCTCGCTGCGCGCCCAGCACGTGGTCGAGTGGGCTACCCGCGGTGGAGCCCACGCCCTCGGCCGCGACAGCGAGCTCGGCAGCCTCGAGCCGGGCAAGAAGGCCGACGTCGTGCTGCTCAAGAACGACCGCTCGCCCGTGTCGTTCCCGGTACTCAACCCCTACGGCCACGTGGCCTTCCAGGCCCAGCGCGGGGACGTGCACACCGTGATCGTCAACGGGCGCGTGGTGAAGCACGACCATGAGCTCGTGGGGGTCGACCTCGCCGCT
>DASYES010000595.1:0-4018 GCA_036498885.1 Pseudonocardia sp. | reverse complement strand
CGGCGTCCATGTTGGCGAGCAGCTTGTCGCGCGTGATGCCGGCGTTGTGCACGACGACGTCGACGGTGCCGTGACGTTCGCGGAGATGATCCAGCAGCCGCTCGGAGGCATCGGACGACGTGATGTCGAGCTGCAGCGCAGTGCCGCCGATGCGGTTCGCCACCCGGGCAAGCCCCTCGCCTGCCGCCGGGACGTCGACGGCGACAACGGTGGCGCCGTCGCGGGCGAGGGCGTCGGCGATGGCTGCACCGATCCCGCGGGCCGCGCCGGTGACCACGGCGACCCGTCCGGCCAGCGGCCGCTCCACCTCGTCGGGTGCGTCCATCCCGATCGGGTCCTGGACCGGGCCGACCGGCACCGCGATCCGCACGACCTGCCCGTCGACGTACGCCGAGCGGGCCGAGAGGAAGAACCGCACCGCGGAGTCGGCAGCCGCTGGGGCCGCGTCGGGGTGCACGACGAGCAGGTTCGCCGTTGCGCCTGCGCGCACCTCCTTGGCCACCGAGCGCACCAGCCCGTCGAGCGCCTGGGCGGATGCTGCTGCCTCGGCGTCGGCAGGGTCGGGCTCCGGACCGAGCAGCAACAACCGTCCCGACGGGCCCAGTCGCCGGACGGCGGGGGTGAGGAACTCGCGCACGGCGGCGAGGTCGTCGATCGTGCGCACACCGGTGGCGTCGAGGACGACCGCAGCGACCTTGCCCTCGCCTGCGTCGGCCACCTCGGCGTCCTTCAGCAGCGCGCGGATCTGCTCGGCGTACCGGCCGGCGCCGACCGCGCCGACGAGCGCGGGCCCGTCGAGCAGCGGCTGCCCCGGTGAGTAGCGGCGCAGCACCGGGATCCGGGGCACGCCCAGCCGCCGGACCAGGGAGTTCTGGGAGAGATCGCGAAGAGTGTCATTCGACATGTCATCCCGCCTCGAGGATCGCGACGACACCCTGGCCGCCCGCTGCACAGATACTGATCAGCCCGCGCGTGCGCGTCCCGGTTTCGCTGCTCTTCTCGTGCAGCAGCTTCGCGAGGGTCGCGACGATGCGCCCGCCCGTCGCGGCGAAGGGGTGGCCGGTGGCGAGCGAGGAACCCACGACGTTCAGCTTCGACCGCTCGATCGGGCCGAGCGGGGCGTCCAGCCCGAGTCGCTCCTTGGCGAAGGCCGGGTCCTCCCAGCCCTTCAGCGTGGCGAGCACCGTGGACGCGAACGCCTCGTGAATCTCGTAGAAGTCGAAGTCCTGCAGCGTGAGTCCGTTGCGTTCGAGTAGCCGTGGCACGGCGTAGAGCGGAGCGGTGAGCAGTCCGTCCGCAGGCCGGCCCGGCGAGCCGAGCACGAAGTCGACCGCCGCCGTCTCCGCGTCGACGACGTGCGCGAGCACCGGCAGCCGGTGCTCGGCTGCCCACTCGTCCGACCCCAACAGGACCGCTGCCGCACCGTCCGTGAGCGGCGTGGAGTTGCCCGCCGTCATCGTGGCGCTCTCGCCCTTGCCGAATACAGGCTTCAGCTTCGCGAGCTTCTCCACCGAGGTGTCGGGGCGCAGGTTCTGATCCCGCGTCAGCCCAAGGTAGGGCGTTACCAGGTCGGCAAAGAAGCCGCGGTCGTAGGCGGTGGCGAGATTGCGGTGGCTCGCGACGGTCAGCTCGTCCTGCTCCTCCCGCCCCACGTGCCATTCGAGCGCGGTGAGCGCGGCGTGCTCGCCCATCGACAGGCCCGTGCGCGGCTCGGCGTTGCGGGGGATCTCCGGCACGATCTGGCCTGGCCGCAGCCCGCGCAGCGCGTTGAGCCGGGCGCCGAGCGAACGGGCTCCGCCCAGCTCCAACAGCACACGGCGCAGGTCGTCGTTCAATGCGACCGGCGCGTCGCTTGCGGTGTCGACCCCCGCCGCGATGCCACTCTGGATCTGCCCGAGGGCGATCTTGTTGGCGACGAGTATCGCGGTCTCCAGGCCTGTGCCGCAGGCCTGCTGCACGTCGTATGCCGGGGTGTAGGGCGAAAGCGCGCTTCCGAGCACGGCCTCGCGGGTGAGGTCGCGGTCGCGGCTGTGCTTGAGCACCGCGCCGCCCGCCACCTCACCGAGCCGCTCACCGGCCAGGCCGAACCGGGCGACGAGGCCGTCGAGCGTGGCCGTGAGCATGTCGAGGTTGGACGCGCGGGCGTACGCGCCGTTCGCGCGGGCGAAGGGAATGCGGTTGCCGCCGATCACGGCGGCCTTCCGGCTTTCCGGCACGGGTACCTCCCCGGGTTGAGGCTTCTGGACGGTGTTACCCATCGGTAGCCGGTACTCAAAGTACACGGTACTGTCGGTGCCGTGAAGGCGTCGCGGGACAAGCGCACCAGTCGGTGGGACGCCCATCGGCTCGCTCGCCGTGCCGAACTGACAGACGCCGCGATCACAGCGATCCGCACGCACGGGGCCGGCGTCGGGATGGACGAGGTGGCCGCCACGGCAGGCACGAGCAAGACCGTCGTCTACCGGCACTTCACCGACCGCACCCAGCTCTACGTCGCCGTCTGCGCCCGCGTGGCCGAGGTGCTGGTCGTGCAGGTACGTGCCGCCATGAACGGCGCGGACGGACCCCACGCCAAGACCGCCGCCGCCATCGCCGCGTACCTGCGACTGATCGAGAACGACCCCGAGGTCTACCGGTTCGTCGTGCACCGCCCCCTCGTCGATCGCGCACTCGACGCCGACCCGGTCGCCGATCTCGTCTCACTGATCGGCGACGAGGCCGCCGCCGTGATCGCCGCGCAGCTCCGCAGCACCGGCTCGGCCACCGGTGCTGCGGCGGCATGGGGCCACGGTGTCGTCGGGCTCGTGCGGGCGGCTGCCGACAACTGGCTGGCGCGGCCCGCGGGCACGACTCGCGATGAGCTCGCCGCCCAGCTCACCGCCCTGGCCTGGTCCGGACTCTCCGGCGTCGTCGCTCCCCAAGCCGCTGCCCAGAAGGAAGAGGAACTCGCATGACGGTCGACGCTCGCGAACTCCAGCGCGTACTCGACGGCAGATGGGCCGACGTCCGCGCCGAGGTCCGTGCGCAACTCGGCGGGCTCGCGCTCAACCCTGATCCCGGGCTGAGCACCGCGGAGTACCGGGAGCTCACCACGGCGAACCTGCGATTGCTGGCCGAGAGCCGTCGCCCTCACCTCGGGTTCGACCCGGCGTACGGCGGGGGCGGCGATGTCGGGGGCGTCGTCACGGCGTTCGCGGCGCTCGGGTACGGCGACCTCTCCCTGCTGGTCAAGGCCGGAGTGCAGTGGGGTCTGTTCGGTGGGGCCGTCCAGGTGCTCGGCACTTCTCGTCATCACGACAAGTATCTTCGGCCGATCATGGACGGCGAGCTGCTCGGCTGCTTCGCGATGACGGAGACCGGCCACGGCTCCGACGTCCAGCACCTGCGCACCACCGCCACGTACGACCCGGCGGCGCAGGAGTTCGAGATCCACACGCCCGACGCCGGAGCGCGCAAGGACTACATCGGCAACGCCGCGCGGGACGGGCGGATGGCCGTGGTGTTCGCCCAGCTGATCACCGGCGGCACGAGCCACGGCGTCCACGCACTTCTAGTGCCCATTCGCGTCGAGGACGGCACGCCGATGCCGGGCGTGACGATCGGCGACTGCGGACGCAAGGCGGGCCTCAACGGCGTCGACAACGGCAGGCTGTCGTTCGACCACGTGCGGGTGCCGCGGGAGAACCTGCTCAACCACTTCGCCGACGTGGCCGAGGACGGCACCTACTCCAGCCCCATCGAGAGCTCTTCGCGCCGCTTCTTCACGATGCTCGGCACGCTCGTCCGGGGCCGGATCAGCGTTGCGGGCGGGGCGGGCACGGCCACCCAGAAGGCGCTCGCTCTGGCCATTCGCTACGGCGCGACCCGTCGGCAGTTCGCCGATCCGACCACGGGCGAGGAGGTGGTCGTACTGGACTACCTCGTCCACCAGCGCAAACTGCTCCCCGCGCTCGCCACCACCTACGCGCTGCACTTCGCGCAGGGCGACCTGGTGTCGGCCATGCACGACCTGCAGTCG
>DASYES010000594.1:0-3961 GCA_036498885.1 Pseudonocardia sp. | reverse complement strand
CACACCGGCTGCGGCATTGGTGGCTGCGCCGGTGGATTGCATGATCAGCGGCAAGGTCGCGCTCGCCGAATCGCCGTATCCGTCGTCGATCAGGTGCCGCACGTCGAACAGTTCCATGTCGAGGCGGCCGTCGGCGAGCATCGGCACGACGTCGGCGGGGATGACGCGTACGCCATCCTCGGTCTCGATGGTCTGAAAGCGGATGTGCTCGCGACCCGGGGCCGGCTGCACGGACGCGGCGAATCGTCCGTCGCCGGCCGGGGCGAGCCGGACGACGTCGCCGGTGATCAGGGTGATCGACTGCCCGGTGGGGCTGGCGGGCGCGGATGCGGCCGGGCTGGCCTGCGCGGCCGTGGGGCAGCACAGTTGGGGGAACAAAAGCGCCGCGGCTCCCAGCAGGATTCCGACGAACGCTCCGGTGATACGCGGGGGTGGGGACATGGCCGGCTCCTTTGCATTGCCGCCGCCTTGTAGACGAGGCGACGACACGCATTCTCAAGTCGGCCGATGTCCCCCGGACAGTTCTCGCGCTGCCGCAGAGGCGACATGACGCGATCTGGACAGCCCTACCGGGGTGTGAAACTCGACGTCTCCGCCAGCTTCTCCCACAGCTCCCGCTCGGACTTGGAGAGCTTCCTCGGAGCCACCACCTTCAGCTCCACGAACAGCTCACCGGCGCCGCCGCGCGGGTTCGGCAATCCCTTGCCGCGCAGGCGCAGACGCCGGCCGGACGCGGAACCGTCCGGGACGCGTACGTCCACCTCGCCGCCGGGAGTCTCCACCGTGATCTTCGCGCCGAGCACCGCCTCCCAGGGCGCCACCGAAAGTTCGATCGTGATGTCACGGCCGTCGACCTGGTAGCGCGGATGCGGGATCAGCCGGATGACGAGGTAGACGTCACCCTCCTCGTCCTCGCCGGCGGGCACCCGGACCATGTCGCCCTCGGAGAGTCCTTGCGGCAGCTCGACCTCGATCTCGCGGTCCCCGGTCAGGGTGCGCAGCGTGAAGTGGCGCGGCCCACCCGCGTACGCCTCCTCGACGCTCAGATCGAAGTCGACGTGGATGTCCGCCATCGCCGAAGCCCAGCCACCGAAAAGGCCGCCGAGAAGGTCCTCCAGGCGGAATCCGGGCGCCGCGGGCGGCTCGTCGTATTCGGCGCGTTTCTTCGGGTTGGAGAGCACCTCGTACGCCTCGTTGACGCGCTTGAAGGTCTCCTCCGCCTCGGGATCCGAGTTGACGTCGGGATGCCATTGACGGGCCAATTTCCGGTACGCCCGTTGGATGTCCTGTGGTGCGGCGTCCCGCTCCACACCCAAGATCTCGTAGTAATCCGTTGTCGCGCTGGGCACCTACCTTGCTCCTCTCGTGCAAGGTAGTGAGCAGTCGGCCACCTCCCGGTATTCCCGGAGGCCGAACCCCCTGCGCCGTAACACTCAGTACATGCCGTAAACATATGTAAATAGCCCAGGTACTTCCGAGATGACACCGACCCGGCAAGGGGTGTAATCTTCGCGTATGGACCGGCACCTTCCCCCGTGGGTGCCGGTCCTTTTAAATGCCATCGGCGCGGCGTGCTGTGCTTCGCGCGGCCGGTCGATACGGTGATCACATGGCATTGACCGACCGGCGCTACGTGCTCCGGTCGCTGCCTGCCCTCCTTGCCTTGCTGGTGGCGCTCTTGTTCGCCCCGCAGGCCACCTCTGCGGCCGCCGGCCACGGCGCCCGGCCGCTCACCCGTTCCGCCCTCGTCCTGGCCGATGCTCCGGCCACCACGACGAGCGAGGCGAGCTCCACACACGACGACGAGCCGGACACGGCCGTCGCCGACACCACGAGCGTTCTGCGCACACAGCGCGTTGCCGGCCCGGCCGGTTCGCGCGCCCCGCCCGCCGCCCGCTGAGGCGCGCTCTCCCGCGTCTCGATCGGTCTTTTCCACCGGTGGCCTTCGAAGCGGACGGGAACTTCCATGAACATCGTTGCGGACATGCTGTTGAACGAGCCGGCCCCGGCGGCGATCTGGGCGGTTCTGATGGTTCTCACACTGCCGGCGTTGCTGCTGCTCGGCAGTCCGCACGGGGTGCGCAGCCCGCGACGGGCGCTGCGCGACGTCGTCGACCTCTTCCGCGAGCGCGGCGTCGACCGCCGGCGGCGTGATGACGAGCAGCGGCAGGCCGCTCGCTACGCCGATGAGGTGCGTGCGGCGGCCGGCCGGGCGGCTCTGGCTGCCGAACGCTGGCAGGAGCACTGGGAGCTGGCTGAGCAGCACCGCGAAAACGCCTGGTACGCCTGGCTGGACGCGGACGAGCGGCTCCGGGACGCGCGTGCCGCCGCGGCCTTCAGCACGCCGTGGACGCCGCGGACCCCCAGCGAGTACGCGGCGCGCGAGGCCCACCTGCACCGGATGGTCGCCGCCGCGGCCGGTCGGGGCGAGCTGCCCGCCGCCGCGGTGGCGGACACCTGGGCCGGGCGGGACGGCTGGGATGCGCGGCTGCACCCGCTGGAGCAGGATCTCGCGGTGCGCCGGGCCGTGGCGGCCCACCTGCGCGCGGGCTACGACACGGCGGTCCGGGCCGAGAGCGCCGCACGGCACGACGCCGAGCTGGCGGCACGGGCCCGGGAGAGCCTGCGCCGCGAGGCGGCGGACGCGCTGATGGTCCGGCCCACGTTCCACGAGACGCTGCCGCAGTTGGCGATCCTGGCCGGCGCCTGAAACGCCGCAGCCAGCGCCCGTCGACAGCGCCTGATCACCGCATCGACAGCGCCGCCCTCCGGGCCTCTCCCAGCGACGTGAGGCCCTCCAGCCGGTACGTCACCGACCCGTCTATCCAGATCAGCGTTGGTGTGGCGAGCCGAGCCGTCTCCGTGCGGGCGACCCCGTCACGACCCACATACGTGACGTCGTGCGGCTCGGGCACCCACGCCCCCATGGTTCCCGGCCCGAGATCGACGTACTGGGCGCCCGGCACGGTCTTGAGGAAGTTGACCTCCGCGCGGCCGTCGAACTCGTCGACCCGCACCGTGCCGCCGCGATAAATCAGCGTGACCACCCGGGGCGCTCCGGCCGCGTCCGGGTCGGCGAGCACGATCGATTCCGGTTCGCCCAGCGCTGCCGGGAGGCGTACCGGGAAATGGGTGATCTTCCGAACCTCGTCCAGCGTCGCCGTCCGGACCGACGGCAGCGGGCTCGGTCGGGTGGGCAGCGGGGTGGCCTCGTGAGTCGTCTCGATCCCGGCGACGCGCAGCAGGTCGCTGACCACGTCGACCACCGCCGCGCGGGCCGGTGCCACCGCGGCGATCGTGGCGGCCACCGCCGCGACCACGGCCGCGATCCACAGGCGTACGCGCCGCTGCCGTCGCGTAGGCCGGCTGAGACGTCGCCGGACCGCCTGTCGCTGATCGGCGGCCGACGGCAGCTCCAGGTGGCTCGCGAGACCGCGCAGCTCGGCGATGAGGTCCTCGTCAGGCACCGGGCACCTCCTCGACCGGGAGGAGCTCACGCAGCCGGGACAGGGCACGTGCGGTGCGCGACTTGACCGTGCCCTTCGCCACCCCGAGAGCCGCGGCCGTCTCCGACTCGGAAAGCTCGAGCAGGAAGCGGCAGACGAGCACCTCACGGTCCCGATCGGCGAGCCGGCGCAACTGCTCGACGAGCTGCCGGCGGCGTTCGTGCGCCATCGCCTCGTCGTGCGGGTCCGGGGCGTCGGGGACCGAAACGGAGGAAGCACGCAACACGAGGCCTTCGCGGCGTTTGCGGGACCGGTGCAGGTTGCGCGTCTCGTTGGCGACGATCGCCAGCAGCCACGGGCGGAAGCCGGACTCGCCGCGGTAGCGCAACAGCTGGCGATACGCCTTCACCAGGGCCTCCTGCACGACATCGTCCGCGTCGTCGCCGGCGCCGAGCAGCACGGCGGCCCGATGAGCGGGCACGGTGTAGCGAGCGACCAGGACCTCGTACGCGCTC
>DASYES010000593.1:0-3890 GCA_036498885.1 Pseudonocardia sp. | reverse complement strand
GGCTGGGACCTCGTGCTGGAGTTCGCGGTCGGCTCCGCGGTGGTGGCCAAGGGGTGGTCGGAGTATCTGGGGAACGTGCTGGGGCTCGTCGGGGCGGACGTCAGCACCGATGTGCACCTCGGCCCGGTCACCCTGGACTGGGGTGCGTTGCTCCTCATCGGCGTACTCACGGTGCTTCTCGCTCTCGGCACCAAGCTCTCCAGCCGGGTCAGCCTCGTCTTCACCACGATCAAGGTGGCGATCGTGCTGCTGGTGATCGTCGTCGGCGTCTTCTACATCAACGCCGCCAACTACATCCCGTTCATCCCGCCGGCTGCCGAGGGGGCGGCCGGGGACAGCGGGCTGCAGCAGTCGCTGCTGTCGATCTTCGGTGGCAGTGCCACCAGCACCTACGGGATCTACGGCCTGCTTGCCGCCGCCTCGCTGGTGTTCTTCGCCTTCATAGGCTTCGACGTCGTCGCCACCACGGCGGAGGAGACGCGCAACCCGCAGCGGTCGCTGCCGCGGGGCATCTTCGGGTCGCTCGCGATCGTCACCGTGTTGTACGTGGGCGTCGCGCTGGTACTCACCGGCATGGTCAGCTACACGCAGCTGCGCACTCAGCCCGACGGCACCCGGGCCACCCTGGCCACGGCGTTCGAGTCGCTCGGCGTGGACTGGGCTGCCACCATCATCGCGTTCGGCGCGCTGGCCGGGCTCACCACCGTCGTCATGGTCCTGATGCTCGGCCAGATCAGGGTGCTCTTCGCGATGTCGCGCGACGGGCTGCTGCCCCGCGGCCTCGCCCGCACGAGTCAACGGCACGGCACGCCCGCCCGCGCCACGATCCTCGTCGGGGTCGTGGTGGCGGCCGGCGCCACGTTCTTCCCCATCGGGGCGCTCGAGGAAATGGTCAACATCGGCACCCTGTTCGCCTTCGTGCTGGTGTCGGTGGGTGTCGTGATGCTGCGCCGGATGAGGCCGGATCTGCCCCGCGGATTCCGCACCCCGCTGGTGCCGCTGGTGCCCGTGCTCGCGGTGCTCGCGTGCCTCTGGCTGATGATCAATCTGTCTGTCGAGACGTGGCTGCGGTTCGTGATCTGGATGCTGATCGGGCTCGTGGTCTACGCGCTCTACGGACGCACGCACTCCCGGCTCGGGCTGCGCGGGGGACGCGACGCCGAGGGTGTGGGCGTGCCGAAGGAAGAAGCCGGCAACGCCCCATGACACCGGCGTGTTCCGAGGCCCCCCGCTGACGGGCGTGGCCGGCCCTGGTCGCGCTGCAGTGTGCATACCCTTGCGGCTATATAGCCGAATAGGTATGTTATGGCCGTGACGTTCGAGGTGCTCGCCGAGCCGACACGCAGGCGCATCCTCGACCTGCTCCGGGAACGACCCCGGCTGGTCGGGGAACTGTCCGCCGATCTCGGCCTGAGCCAGCCGGGCACGTCGAAGCATCTGCGGGTGCTGCGCGACGCCGGCCTGGTGAAGGTTCGGGCCGAGGCGCAGCGGCGCTGGTACGAGCTCGATCCCGCTCCGCTCGCGGAGGTCGATGCATGGCTGGCGCCGTACCGATGGATGTGGGCGGACCGGCTCGACGCCCTCGAACGCCACCTCGACGCCGACAGCCCGGAGGAATCATGACCGAGACCCTGGACACCGCCGACGGCCACTCCGTGCTCACCATGGAGCGTCGGCTGAAGCACCCGCCGGAGAAGGTCTGGCGGGCGATCACCGAACCCGAGCGGCTGGCCGAATGGTTCCCGACCGCGATGACGCCCGAGCTGCGTCGCGGCGGGAAGATCGAGTTCGGCTTCGGCGCCGACGGAACCGTCACCGACATCGACCCGCCCCGGCTGTTCGCCTACACCTGGGACGACCACCACCTGCGCTGGGAGCTCCACCCGGACGGCACGGGCACCCGTCTCGTCCTCGTGGCCACGTTCGGCGACCGAGCCGGCGCCGCCAGCTTCGCTGCCGGCTGGCACGTCTGCATCGCCGCGATGGACCTCGCCCTCGACGGGCGCCCTGGCACCGACCCCGGCTACGACCACGTGGCGCTCCACGAGCAGTTCATCGCCCAGTTCGGGCTCGACTCGGGAACGGCCGAGACCACCGCCGACGGCGTGCGGGTCCGCTACGAACGCCAGCTCACTCGTCCCGCCGACGATGTGTGGGCGGTCCTGTGGGCCCAGGCCCCACCGGACGCCGTCCGGAACGGCCAGGTGCTGGAGCACGACGTGGAACCCGACGGCCGCCTTCGGTGGGAGTTGGTCGAGGGCACGGGCCACGGTGCCCGCGTGGTGCTCACGCTCATCGGCTCAGGAGGCGACCCGGACCGGGCGCTGCCGGCCGCCGATGAGCGCATGAGACGGCTCGTCGCCGACTTGAGCAAGGCGCGGGAACCCGCTTCCCCTGAGCCCGCAGCCGCGATGTGATCAGCCGTTCGGGCCCGGGTGTTGTTCATGATCGTTCGCGTGGACCCGGCGGCAGCGCCCCTCGTCCGCGACCGCGCCCGGTGTCAGGGGAGTAGAACCAGTTCTGTCTCCACGTCGTGCGGTGCGGTGGGGGCGCCGTCGACGCGGAGGTCGGCGCGGCTCCTGGTGGCCTCCGCCGCGAAGTGCGCCTCCTCCTGCTGGGCCCAGCGCTCCCAGTGCGGGCGGTAGCTCTCGCCGTCGCGCTCGATGCCGCGGCGGAACCGCTCGTCCCGGGGCGCTTCCACCCAGATCAGCAGCGTCGTGCGGCAGGCGATGGCACGCGCCCCCGATGCCACGCCCTCGACCAGAACGAGGGGAGGCACCCCGAGGTCGTGTTCCTCGGCGTAGGTGCCGACGGCCCAGTCGTAGCGGCGGTACCGCGCGGGCATGCCGGCCGCGAGAGGGGCGACGATCCGGTCCCGCAGCAGCGGCACGGCATCGGCGAGGCCGTCCCACCCCGGGTAGAGATCGTCCATCTGCACCAGCGGTGGGTCACCGAGCGGTCCGGCGAGCCGCCGCGCGAGCGAACTCTTGCCCGACCCCGACGGTCCGTCGATGCAGACCAGGCGCGTCGCCCCGCACGTCGGCGGTGTGGCGAGCACCCGGCCTGCGACATCGGCGATCGGAAGAATCCGCTCTCCGGTGGTCAGGGGCTCTGCACCTGGTAGCCGCCGAACTTCTCCCGGAGCGTCTTCTTGGAGAACTTGCCGACGCTCGTCTTGGGCACCTCGTCGATGAACTCGACGGCGTCGGGCAGCCACCATTTCGCGACGCGCGGCTCCAGATGGGCGATGACCTCCTCCGCCGTGAGCGTCTCACCGGCCTTCACCACGACACACGCCATCGGCCGCTCCACCCACTTCGGGTGCGGGATCGCGATCACCGCGGCCTCGGCGACCTTGGGGTGGGCCATGATCTCGTTCTCCAGCTCGACGGAGCCGATCCACTCGCCGCCGGACTTGATCAGGTCCTTCGTGCGGTCGACGAGCCGGACGGAGCCGTAGCGGTCGACCGTGGCGACGTCGCCCGTGCGCAGCCATCCGTCCTCGGTGAACTGTGCTCCCTCGCCCTCACCGCGGAAGTACTCCGCCGCGATCCACGGCCCGGCCGCCTGGATCTCTCCGCTGGCGATGTCGTCCCAGGGCTGGACATCGCCGGTGGAGGGATCCACGAGGCGCAGGTCGACAAGGGGCGTGGCATACCCCTGCCGGGAGCGGGCGTCGGCGAGGTCCGCCTCCGAGACGCCGACGTGGTGGCTGCGCAGACCGGAGATCGTGGCGATCGGGCTCGTCTCCGTCATGCCCCAGGCATGCAGCATCGGCACGCCGATCGCCTTCCGGTAGCCCTCCGACAGCGCCTTCGGCACCGCCGAGCCGCCGCAGAGGATCACCCGCAGTGCCGACAGGTCATGGACGGGCAGGAGGGGCAGCATTC
>DASYES010000592.1:0-1916 GCA_036498885.1 Pseudonocardia sp. | reverse complement strand
CAAGTAGCCACACAGTCCGAGCACGTCGTCGGGCTGCCCGACCCTGTCCGGGGTAGGCGGCAGCAACCCGGGCAATGTGGTCGTCGACGGCAATCTCGCGCATCCCGGGTGTTTCGGTCAGTCCCGGCGCGATGGCGACCGTCCGGACACCCTGATCGGCGAGTTCCTGGTGCACTCCCGCCTTGCTCGCACCGTACGCAGAGCCACGCGCCGGCGACGCGAGGCGTCCCGGTACTTCTACCCGGACTGGGAACGCGCTGCGGCCGGCGTCGTCGCGGGCCCGCGAATGCGTGCCGACGGCGATCTCGACGATCCCCGGTTGGCCGAGCTGGTCGGCGAGCTCAGCGTGAAGAGCCCGGAGTTCGCACGACTCTGGTCCCGGCACGACGTCCGGCGCAAGCGGACACAGTCCAAGATCATCCACCACCCGCTGGTCGGTGAACTGATGCTCGAGGTCGAGCCGTTGACGATCGACAGCTCTCCAGGACAGCAATCGATGGTCTATCACGCTGATCCGGCATGCAGGTCCGCGCAGACGCTCGCCCTGCTCGGGTCGCTTGGTGAGGCGCGGACGGTGCACACCGCACCCGAACGCACGGCATGACGTCGGGACTCACAAGACACAGCCCGATCCGGGCCGGCGTCAGGATGCGGGCGTCACCTCGACGATTCCGCGTCCGGCGTCGATCCGGACGTGGTCGCCGGTGCGGATCACCGTGACCGGGTCCCGGTCCAGGTCCGTCACCGCCGGGACGCGCGTGACCACCGCGCCCAGCGCAGCCTTGGTGGTGGTCACCGTGAAGATCATCCCGATCGGCGCCGTGCCGAGCAGGCGGGTGGTCTGGAAGAACCCGGACCAGCCCGAGGAGCCCTTGGCGCCAGGGAAGACCAGGATCTTGCCGGTGAAGCAGACGCCGTGGAGCTCGTGGCGGCGCTCGACGATGGTGCCGGTGGCGGGGTCGATCCCGCCCCAGCCGGAGATCGTCTCCTGCGAGACCAGTGCCTCGCCCTCCACCACGCCCGGCACGACCGTGCGCCCACGCAGCACGAACGGCGCGCGCACCTGCTGGGCCGCCGTCTTCTGGGTCGACGTCTCCTGGGTCATCGCAGCTCCCCCCTCCAGCGCCCGGTGACGGCCGCGTCCACGCAGTCGTCGAGCGTCCCGAACCAGGCCTCGATGCCGAGGATCGCCGGCAGATAGTGCGCCTGCTTCGCCGAGTCGGTGGCGAAGACCTTCGTGCCGGCTGGCGCGGTGCGGGACATGGCCGGACAGGAGTCGGCGAGGATCTTCCCGCCTGCCGCCTCGATCACGGCGGTGTAGCCGCTGCGGTCGGCCACGTCCTTGAGCGCGCGCGGCGCCATGATCCACAGCTGGGTTCCGGAGTGCAGCCGCTTCCCGTCGAGTGCCCGGGCCGCCGCCCTGATCTGGTCGATCGAGGCGTGCGGGCAGCCGAGCAGGACGAAGTCGACGTCCGTGGACGAGCCCTGGTCGTTGAGCGTCTCGTACATCGCGCGGCGCTCCGCCGGGCCGTAGTGCACGGCCTCGGGCACGGGCTCTGCGCCGAATGCGGCCTCCACCGTCGGGGCCTCCGGGGTGATGCCGGGCAGGTGGTAGAGCTCCACCCCGCCAGACGACGCGGCCGCGGCGCCGAAGTGCTTGAGGTCGACCAGGTCGGGGTGGGCGAACTCGCCGACGACCACGGGGCGCTGGTCCTGCACGAGGCCGCCCGCGAAGTAGCCGAGCATCCCCCAGTCCATGAAGTCGCGCACCGGCCCGTCGACGTGCACCAGATGCGTCCCGTAGCGGTTCTCGGTGACGTGGTTGCCCCAGCACGGGATCTTGCCGGTGAGGCTCGCTGCACCGGTGGAGGCACCACCTTCGCAGTTGGTGCGCGCGCCGATCACGGAGTTGGCGT
>DASYES010000591.1:0-5909 GCA_036498885.1 Pseudonocardia sp. | reverse complement strand
CGGTGAGATCGCCGACGTGGAGTCCGTCGATCGTGAGGACGCCGAACTCGCGTTCCTCGGTGGCGACGGGCACCGCGATGAACGTGCGGTAGTCGTGGCCCCCGGGTTGCCAGCCGGAGGGCGGACGCGCCCGGGCGTCCTGGCAGAACAGGTCCTCGCGCTGCCTGAGCAGCTGGAATGCCTGGTCGCCGAGTGGAGTGCCCGCAACGAAGACGGTGCGCGGAGCCGAGGCGCGGCCGTGGAACCCGGCCGGAACGAGCCGGGGCGGTTGGTCCTCGACGAGGGCGAAGTAGCAGGCACGCGGGCGGTCGCTGCCGAGCACCTCGGCCGCCGCCGCGAGGACGACAGCCTTCGCCTGGCCCTGCAGCTCGAGCAGTTCGCGGCCGCGGGTCCAGCGTGGGCGGTCGGTGATCCTGCCGATGAGGTACGTGAGGGGGTCGAGGGCGTCGTCCAGAACCAGCTGCATCCGCGCAGCGGCGTCCTCGGCGATCTGTACGGCGGTGGCGGCGCGGACGCGGGCCCGGCGCTCCGCCCACAGCGGCAGGCCGACGGCGAGTGCGGTGAGGGCAGCCCCTACTCCGGCGGTGACTCCGAACGACCAGCCGGAGAGGCCGTTGAGCACGGCACCGATCACCCACGCTGCGGTTGCCGCGCTGACGGCCAGGGGCCGAGCCACCTTGCCGACCCGCTCGGAGATCACGCCCATCGTGATCGCAGCGTATCCAGCGGGACCGACCGTGAGCGGAGAACCGTGGCCGAGCGCACCGCCCGGCGCACCGTGATCGGTCGATCAGGCCTGCCCCGCCGTCGTGGCCGACAGCTCGGGCATCACCTCGGCGGCCAGGCGTTCCATCTGCTCCGCGTCGTCGAAGAGCGGGTTCAGGTGGATCAGCTCGGCGCCGGCCTCGGCCACCTCGCGCAGTCCCCGGACGCAGTCGGCCGGTGACCCCCACACCGCCGTGGAGACGAGATCGTTGCGCCCCGCGTGGGAATAGAGCTGGCCGAGCGCGTCGGAGAGACGTGCCTGGGCGCGGGCCGCGTCGTCGTCGACCGCGATGTACACCCGTTTGGCGATCGGGAAACCGGTGCTGTCGCGTCCCATGTCGGTCAGCGCCGTGCGTACCACCTTCACCTGGTCGGCGAACTGCGCTGTGGTGGACGAGCCCGCGCCGAAGAAGCCGTCACCGAGCCGGACGGCCCGGCGCAGTGCGTCCGGATGTGCGGCTCCGAACCAGATCGGCGGGTGCGGCTTCTGGAGCGGTTTGGGTTCCATCGTGGCGCTGTCCGCCTGGTAGAACCGGCCGGAGAAGCTGACGCGGGGTTCCGTCCACAGCTCCTTCATCAGGCGCAGGCCCTCGGTGAACCGGGTGACCAAGCCCTCCGGATCGACCCCGAACGTCGCGAAGCTCCGGTGGCGTCCACCGGTGCCGACCCCCACCTCGATGCGCCCGCCGCTGAGCTGGTCGAGCGAGCTCAGGCTCTTGGCCAGCTGAACCGGGTTGTGCAGCGGCGTGACGAACACCGCGCACCCCAGCCGGAGCCGCTGCGTGCACGCCGCCGCATAGGTCATCGTCTCGATGGCGCTCAGGCGGGGCGCTGACCCCAGGACCTGCTCCTGCGTCCAGGCGCTGTCGAACCCGAGCTCCTCCACCCGCGCGAGGTGGGCCTGCAGGGCACCCGTGTCGTATTTTCCGCCGTGAACGGTCTGTGGGATGGATATCGCGAATCTCACCTCTGCAGCGTAGTTACCGGAGGCGCCACGGTTCGGAATCGGGCGAATGCCCTGAGGGGGAAATGGACTCCCGTGACGTACGACTCCGCTGACCGGCTCAGGAGCGGCGGTTCTCTCCTTCGAGGCGACGCAGCCGGAGCGCGAGCGTGGGGCACATGCTCGCCGCGGCCCGCGCCTCCGCCCGGAGCGACGGCGGTACCTCCCGCGACGCGAGATGCGGGTAACCCCATTCGTCGAGCGCGACCTGCTCGGGGAGCAGCTCGGCGCAGAGTCCGTGCCCGCGGCACATGATGGGATCCACCTCGAGGGCGAGCTGCATGTCCTTCCTCATCGCTTTCCCGCGCTGCGACGGGCCGGACCGGGGACCGGCAACCACGGCGCGGCGTCCGCCCACGGGCACGCGCGGCCGGCGACGTGGCCGGCGATGTCGTCGGCGAACACACGCAGAGCCGCGGCGGCCAACCGGGTGGCTCCGTCCGGATGCGCGCACGCGCCGCGGCCCTCGATCATCCCCAGCCGGTTGCGCAGACGGTCGAGGGTGGCCTCCGACGGGTCGGCACCGCGGACGAGGTCGTCCATGTCGTCGGCGATCGCAGGCAGTCCGAACATGCACGGCCCGCACTGCCCCGCCGACTCCACCGCGAGGTAGCGCAGGGTTCGGGCGGTCTCGGCGAGGCCGCAGGCGCGTTCCGGCAGAGCGACGAGCGCTGCTGTACCCAACACCGTTCCCGCGGCCCGGCAGTCCTCGTGCGCGAGCGGCAGCTCTCGTGCCTGCCGGATCGACACCCAGCTGCCGCCCAGTCCACCGATCTGCACCGCCTGCAACGGCTCGGTCGCACCTCCGGCCTCGGCCAGCACCGCGCCGACCGGCGTGCCGAGCTCGACCTCGTACACACCGGGTCTGCGCACGGCGCCCCCCAGCGTGGCCAGGGTGGTGCCCGGAGACTGTGCTGTGCCCGCAGCTCGGAACCACCCGGCGCCGAAGCGGGTGATCAGCGCCAGGTGAGCAAGCGTTTCGACGTTGTCGACCAGCGTGGGACGGCCACCGACCCCTCGTTCCGCCGGTCGGGGCGGGGTGACGGTGGGCCGGGCGTCCCCACTGTTCAGGAAGTTGACCAGGGCGGACTCCTCGCTGGCGACGTAGCGGTGTGGCACCTCCACCGCGCGGATCGTGACGGCCTCGCCGCGCCGTGCGTCGAGGGCCGCGTGGATCGAGCGGGCGCGTTCGTCTCCTTCGCCCACGCAGATGGCTGCCTCATCCGCCCCGACGGCGTGGCAGGCGAGCACGACGCCGTCGATGACCAGATGGGGGGCGAACTCGAGCAGCTTCGCGTCCTTCGCGGTGGCGGGGTCGCCGTCGCAGCCGTTCGCGACCACGATCGGCCGGCCCCGGCCGGCTGCGACCGTCCTCAGCTTCCGGCCCATCGGGAAGCCCGCCCCGCCTCGCCCGCGCAGCCCCGACCGATCGACCGCATCGAGCAGATCCGCCGGCCCACCGGCGCCGGCCGGGAGCGGTCCGTAACGGGCGAGGTGGTCGGCCAACCCGGCAGGCGAGCCGCTCTCGGCCGAGCCGGCCAGCAGCCGCACGCTCCCGGCCGGCGGATCCGGGAGGGGGACGGACGTGGGCGCGGTCACCGCTGACCTGCCTTCGCAGCCCGTCGCGCGGCACGGTCGGCATCGGCGGTCAGGCACCGCCGCGTGATCGCAGCCGCGACCGCCACTGCACACCCGAGGTAGAGGGCCACCACCCAGCTGAGCCTCCTGTCGGTCGTGCCGAGACCCAACCCGTGCGCGAGCGCGAGCGGCCAGCTCGCGTACGCCGCCACGTGCACGGCGCGCCACGAGCGGAAGCCGATCCTGACCCGCAGCATGCTGGTGATGATCGCGGCGAGCAGGAATTCGAGCGCCACGGTTCCCATCCCGAGCCAGATCGGGTGGGGGGTGCTGGAGCAGGGCACCACGGCGACCGGCCAGGAGAGCCCGGAGCGGGGTTTGCCGATGGCGATGACGATGTGGATGACCAGGAAGGCGATCGCCAGCAGCGACACGTTGCGGTGCACGGCATGCACCGCGAACCGGGGCCAGCTCGCACTCGAGGCCCGTCCGGAATGCAGGGTGCCCAGCACCACCGTGGCCGTCAGCAGGAGCATCGCGACGAGCCCCATGGCGTGCCCGGCGGCCGTGAACACATCCTGGCCGGCGACCGCGACCGTCGGGCGTGTGCCGGTGGCACCGAACCAGCGGGGAGCCGAGTTGTCCACGGTCATCGGGTAGAAGTCCTGGTCATGATCGAGGTGGAGGTTCATCCGCAGGGGAGCCGGACGGGGGTGCGGAGCCGGGTGCCGCTGTGACCGGGCCCATGCCTGCGGATGAGGGGACGTCGGTCTGCACGTCGACCCGCCGGGGCGAGAGCGGCGGCATCGCGGACGTGTGCGTCTGCGTGAGCACGACCCAGAACAGGGCTGCCAGCACTGCGCCGGCGACCGCGCTCGCTACCGTGACGATCGCGATCAACGTCCGTGCCCGTGCGCGACGAAGGGTGCGACTGCGCAGGGACGGATCCGACGGTTGCGGGTCGTCGTGGCGACTGCTCGCCCGCGATTTCGGGGAGCGGGGTTCGGTGCCGTCGTATAGGAGACCTGCCGGACGGGGAGCCGACACCACTCGATCTAGTTCCGGGGAACGTTCGCGCTACTACACATATCTCGAGAAGCTCCCTCCGTGGATTGAACACAACGCCCGCGAGGTTAGCAACGGGTGGCCGGTGTCGAAAGGCTCGGATTGACTTGACCATTCAAGCTGGCAATATTTGCGGATTCGAACCCACGATGTCGCTGGGTTTCACAGCGGCTGGTGATGAGTTCCACCGCGGCCGATCCGCCCATATCGCCCGATTGCGAGGCGGGCCGATCAGGCCGCTCACACCATGCCACCCGGACCTCACCGTGCCCGCCGCGCTCGAAACCTGGTGAGTCGGGCTGCCCCCGTGCCGGCAGCCGATCTCGCGATGGACGGCCGGTCGAAAAGCAGATTCCCATGATCCGTACGGCTGGATCCGCCGGTCAATCGCTGATCGTCGGTGAGTCGGCCGTTCTCGGTTCGCACTCTCGGAACGGGTGTCGCGCCGGGCGGTGGGACCGGTACCGCAGGGCGGGGCGCCGGCGGAAGGATGTTGCCCGACCGGTGTCCCGGCAAGCACCCGAAGGAGCGTGACATGGACCCGTCGTGGTTCACACCCAACCGGAACGCCGTGCTGTCGTACACGAGCCTGCGCAGGAGCGTGGGCGCGATCGGTGTGGCCCTACCACCCGTCCTGGCCGTCGGTGCGGCAGCCCTGTTCGACAGGGGCCTGCTGTCGTCGGTGAGCGCCTACTACTACACGGGGATGCGCGGCGTGCTCGTCGGGAGCCTTTGCGCGATCGGGGTCTTCCTGCTGTCCTACCGCTTCGGCAAGGCGGACGACCTGCTCGGCGATGTCGCCGGAATCGCGGCCATCGGTCTCGCCCTGTTCCCGACCGCCCCGGAGGGGGGCGGGACCGGCTGGGTGCGGGTCGTCGGCGTCGTGCACCTCGTGTTCGCCGCGGTGTTCTTCATCGCCCTGGCGGTCTTCTCACTGTTCCTCTTCACGAGGACCGACGGCGAGGTGACCCCGCGAAAGCGCGTGCGCAACGTCGTCTACCGCGTCTGCGGGTGCGTGATCGTCGCCTGCCTGCTGCTCGCGGTGTTCACCGATCTCGTCGTCGGTGACGCCGTGAAGGCCGAGTTCCGGCCGCTGTTCTGGCTGGAGACGGTGGCCGTTCTCGCGTTCGGGGTGTCCTGGCTGGTCAAGGGGGAGGCGCTGCTCGGCGACCGGCCGCCGGAGGACGGCCGGGGCAGGCGGGAGGCCGCCCAGGTACGCGAGGGACCGGCCTGAGCAGCTCGCCGCCGTCCGGTTACGCGCGGACGCCTGTGTCCCCAGCCGATGATCACCGCCGGGGCGGCCGACCGCCCGCCAGTCCGTGATCACTGGTTGGGGGAGCGGAACGGCGTCCTGCGCGGCCATGCGCCCCCAACCGGCGATCACCATCGGAGCCGCCTCGGCCACAACCCCGATCGCCGGGTCGGCCGGGGTCGCCGGGATCACATGGGGATTCCGGCGAAAAAGCCGGTTTGTCGTCACGTTGTCCTGGGGTCCGAA
>DASYES010000590.1:0-8678 GCA_036498885.1 Pseudonocardia sp. | reverse complement strand
CGGGTCGGACTCCGTCTGGCCCTTCACCACGAACGCGACGAACAGCGTGAGGAACCCGGTGAGCACGCGGACCGCGCCGTTGCCCCAGAGCGAGACCACCACCGGTCGACCCATGGGGCTGCGCTTCCCCCGCCTGGTGGTGCGCAACGTGGCCGGCACCTCGCCGGCCGTGGACTCCACCCACCGCGGGATCCGCAGGCACAGCACGGTGCCGACGACGGAGAGCGCGGCCGTGTAGAACAGCGCGCCCGGCGATCCGGCGAACGACGCCACGCCGGCGGCCCCGGCACCGAAGATGCCGCCCGCTACCAGCCCGAACGTCGTGAGGCGCGAGTTGGTGGTGACCAGCGTGATGGTCGGTGGCAGGACCCTCGGCGTGACCGCCGCCTTGAGCACCGAGTACGACTTGCTGAACACGAGCATGCCGAGCGCGGCCGGGTACAGCAGCCAGGTGTCGTAGGAGAACGCCATCACCACTGCGAGCACGGCCCGGCCGGCGAACGAGACGGCCAGCGCCGCACGGCGCCCGCGCTGCAGCCGGTCGAGCAGCGGCCCGATCACCGGCGCGACCACGGCGAACGGGGCCACGGTGATCACCAGGTAGAGCGCGACGTTGGCCTTGCTCTCCGCGGAGGCCGCGGCGAAGAACAGCGTGTTGGCCAGCGCGACCGCAACGGCGGCGTCCACCGCGTAGGTCATCATCGTGGCGTAGGTCAATGCGGTGAGCCCGGAGCGATCGGCGCCGTCGGCGGTGGCGGCCCGCTGGAACGCGCGGATCCCGTTCTGGGTCAGCTGCCGGCCGCGCAGCGCCGCCACCCGCGTGACGGTGAGCTTGCGCGGCATCCGCGGTGTGGGCGGCTCGTCCTGGCCCTCGGGGCCGGGCACCGGCGGGCCCGCGTCTGCGCGGGGCACGTCGGCCGGGGCATCTGCGGCGGGACGCCTACCGAGCTCCGGGGGTGGCGGCCACGACGGGGGCGGCGTGCGGCGGTGGGCTGCCGGGTCGTAGTCCGGGTCGTCGTGCCAGGGGTAGCGCCTTCGCGGCTCGTACGGCGACCGCTCGGCTGTGGAGGACGGCGTGCGGGTCGCCGGCTCCGTCTCCAGAGGAAGGGTGCGTTGTGGGGTGGCGGGCGGCGGGACCCTCGCGGTGCGCTCGCCGTCGACCGTGACCCACGTCCGGCGGCCACGCCGGCTGCGGCGGGGCGGGAAGGAGTCGGAGCGGGGCACCTGGTCATTCTGACGTATCGGCGGCCTCTTGGCGGACCTTCGCCGCGCACCCGAAAGGTGTGCTCACGAGGCATCGGATCAGGCGAACCGCGGCCGGGACGGGAGTGGGCGACTCGCGCTCGCGAACGGGGCGACTCGCGGACGGGTTACGGGCGACTCGCGGGTGGGGAACGGGCGACTCGCGGCGGGTCGGTGGGTGGGCGCGGGTCAGGCCGGGACGAAGCGGACGCGGAACATCGACGGCCAGTTCTTGCCGGTGATCAGGAACTCCCCGCCACCCACGGCGGCGATGCCGTTCAGGACGTCGGCGTTGGCGCGCTGGGCAGGGTCCAACAGGCCTGCGGCGTCGACCACCGCCGTGACGTGCCCGGTGGCCGGATCGATCCGCACGATCTGGTCGGTCTGCCACACGTTCGCCCAGACCTGCCCGTCCGTGCACTCCAGCTCGTTGAGCTCGGTGACCGGCTGCCCGTCGAGTGTGACGGCGACCGAGCCCATGTCGGCGAAGGTGGTGGGGTCCTGGAAGTGCAGCTGGTCGCTGCCGTCGCTGCGCACGAGCCTGCTCCCGTCGTGGCACAGTCCCCAGCCCTCGTCCGCCAGCGGCAGCCGGCGCAGCAGCGTGAAGTTCGTCCGGTCCCACTCCAGCACCACGTTGTCGCGCCACGTGAGCTGCCAGATGCGGTCGCCGACGACCGTGATGCCCTCTCCGAAGAGCCGCTCGGGCAGCGGGACGGACCGGCGCACAACGCCGGTGGCCGGGTCCACCTCCCGCAGCTGGGATTTCCCGGCGAGTCCCGTGCCCTCGTACAGCCCGCCGTCCGCGATCTCGAGCCCCTGCGTGAACGCGGTGGAATCGTGCGGCAGCACGGCCAGCACCTCCGGCCGCAGGGCAGGCGCTCCGGGGCCGGGGACCGCTGCAGGGGAGGCGGCACCGCACCCGGCGAGCATGAGTACCAGCGCCCCGGCGAGTGCATGCCCGAAGGTCATGGCGTGGAGGGTGGCACAATGCCTTCGGTGAACGCTGTACCGACCCTCGACCCGCCTGCCCGGCTCGTGGCTGCGGTGGAGCAGGCCCGGTCCGCTGCCATCGACGAGGCTGCCCTCGACGTGGGCACCACCGCCGCTCCCGGCCTGGTCGGTGAACACCTCGAGGCCGTGTCGGAGGGACCTGGCGGCGTCACCCACTACTTCGACGCCACCTACGGCGGTTATCGCGGCTGGCGATGGTCGGTCACGCTGGCCACCGGAGGCGACGACACGCCGATCACGGTGAGCGAGGTCGTCCTGCTGCCCGGCCCCGATGCGCTCGTCGCGCCGGCCTGGGTGCCGTGGGGCCAGCGCGTCCAGCCCGGCGATCTCGGCGTCGGCGACCTGCTGCCCGCCCCGGAGGGCGACGAGCGGCTCGTTCCCGGATACCTCGCCTCCGCCGACCCCGCCGTCGAGGAGGTCGTGGTGGAGGTCGGCCTCGGCCGCCCGAAGGTGCTCTCGCGCCGGGGTCGCGAGCTCGCCGCGCAGCGGTGGTTCGAGGGGCCGCACGGCCCTGCATCGGACATGGCCCGCGCTGCCCCTGGCCGCTGCGGGACCTGCGGGTTCTTCCTGCCGATCGCCGGCTCGATGCGAGGGGCGTTCGGAGTGTGCGGCAACGAGTACGGCCCCGCCGACGGAGCCGTCGTCGCGGTCGCCTTCGGGTGCGGTGCCCACTCCGACGTTCAGGTGGAGCCGGTCTCACCGGTGGCCGTCGCCGAGCTCGTGTACGACGACGGGGTCGACCTGGAGCCGGTCGAGAAGGGGTGAGCGCACCCAGCGTCGGCGCCGCGAGCGTCGGCACAGATCCGTTCGGTACGGCCGCATTGCGTGCTGCGGTGCTCGATTCCTGGGCGGGTTCGCCCACCCGCTTCCGCGAGGATGCCAACGCGGAGGAGGACCTGCGCCTCGGCGGCTACGCCGACGCGTGGTTCGTCGAGCTCGCCCAGAACGCCGCCGACGCGGCTCGGGCCGCCGGGCAGCCAGGGCGCTTGCGCGTCCAGGTCGTCGACGGCGAGCTGCGGGTGGCCAACACCGGCGTACCCCTGGATGCGGCCGGAGTGGCGGCGCTCGCCTCCCTGCGGGCATCGGCCAAGCGCGACGACCCCGGTTCCGTCGGCCGGTTCGGGGTCGGGTTCGCCGGGGTGCTGGCCGTGTCCGACGCGCCGCGGGTGGTGAGCACCGCGGGCGCGGTGGCATTCTCCGCGCAACGCACCGCCGAGGCGGTCGCGGCGCTCCCCGGCCCGGCGGCCGAGCTGGCCCGCCGCGACGAGCCACCCGTGCTGCGGCTGGTGTGGCCGGTCGACGAGCGACCGACGGCGGGGTTCGACACCGAGGTGCGGTTGCCGGTGCGTCCCGGTGTGGACCTGCACGCACTGCTCGCCCAGGCCCGCGCCTGCGCCCCTGACCTGCTGCTCGCCCTGCCCGACATCGTCGAGATCGCCGTCGGGGACGACGCGCTGAGCAGGATCGACGGACCGGGGCCCGGCGAGGTGTCGATCGGCGGGCGGCGGTGGTTGCTCGCGCGGCGGGACGGCACGCACGCCGCAGACGATGCGCGGACACAGGCCACTGAGGAGCGGTCGCGCCGTGACTGGACTGCCTGCTGGGCGCTGCCGCTGACGGCCGACGGCAGTCCCGACCCCCTCTCCGAGGACGTCCTGCACGCTCCGACCGCCGCCGCCGAACGGCTGGCGCTGCCCGCGCGGCTGATCGCCACCGTGCCGCTGGAGCCCGACCGCCGCAGGGTCCGTCCCGGGCCGGCTGCCGACCGTGTGCTGGCCGGCGCGGCGCAGGCCTACCTCGAGCTCGTGCGTGCTGTCTCTCCTCTCCAGCGGCTCGCACTCGTACCCGAGCCCGGATTCCCGCGTTCAGAGCTCGACGGGCGCCTGCGTCAGCTGCTCCTCGACGCGCTGCGCACCACGGCCTGGCTCCCCGCCGCCACCGGCGCGGAGCTCGTACCCGGCCGCGCGGAGTGGCTCGACCTGCCCGGCGCCGACCTCCCGGGTGCACCACTGCCCGGCCTGCTCGCCGAGGCCGGGTTCGACCGCCTGCTGGCTCCGATGGCCACCAGGGCGGGCCCCGCCGTGCCGGCCGAGCTGGGCGTGCACCGGCTGACCGCAGCCGAGCTGGTCACCAGGCTGTTCGGCGTCGAACGTCCGGCAGCGTGGTGGCGCACGCTCTACGCCGAGCTGGCACCGATCGCCGACACGGTGCCCGGCGTCGTCGACGAGCTGCGTGCGCTCCCGGTGCCGCTGGCCGACGGCCGCGTCGCCGCAGGCCCGGCCACGGTGCTCCTGCCGCCCGAGGACGGCACCGATGCCGCGCGAGCGGTGCAGCACATCGCGGCGCTCGCCCTGCCCGGCCTGCACGTGGCCGACGCTGCGGCGGTCCACCCGCTGCTCAGCCGCCTCGGTGCCGGCATCGCCGACCCCGCCGGGCTGCTCGAACACCCCGCGCTGACCGAGGCCGTGGAGCGGTCCGTCGACGACGCCGAGGCCGGCCTCGACACCGGGCCGCTCGCCGAGGCGGTGCTGGAGCTGGTGGCCGAGCTCGGGAGCGCGCCCCCCGGCCTCGCCGCGCTGGCGCTGCCGGATCGCGAGGGGCGCCCCGCCCGTGCCGACGAGCTGATGTTGCCCGACGCCGCGCTGCGTCCCCTGTTGGCCACTGACGTCCCGCTGGACGTGCTGGACGAGGGCCTCGCCACGCGGGTGCCGCGGTCTGCGCTCACGGCCGTCGGCGTCGTCGACGGGTTCGCGGTGGTCACGGACGAGGAGCCGATCTCACCCGACCACGACCTCGATGACGAGGAGCGCTGGTGGGACTCACTCGATGCGCCGCCCGCGCGGCTCGTCGCGGTGCGCGACCTCGACCTCGTCGCCGACGATGCATGGCCCGCCGCGCTCGCTCTGCTCGGAGCCGGCCGGGAGACGCGGGCCGCGGTGATGGCACCCGGCTCGTACACCGCGTGGTGGCTGGGCCGGCACGCTCGGCTCGGCGGTCGCCGCCCCGGCCACTGGCGCTTGCCCACAGCGCAGGCACTGGCGGCGCTCTACGACCCGCCCCCCACACCCGACGACGCCCCCGGGGTGCTGGGCGACGAGGCCCTCCTCGCCGCCATCGGTGTGCGTGCCGACCTCACGATCACCGACGCCGCGGTGGCCGCCGACCTGCTGGCCCGGCTGGTCGACCCGGACCGGCACCCCGACGTCGCGCTCGTGGCAGATGCGCACGAGGCGCTGGCGGAGGCGGTCGCCGAGGGACGCGTCCGTTCCGCCGATCTCGACATGCCGGAGCAGGTCAGGGCGCTCGACGGCAGCGTTGCGGACGTCGACGTCGCCATGGTGCTCGACGCGCCGTGGCTCGCGGCGGTGCTCCCGGCAGGTGAGCTCGTCACGGGCGGTGACCCGGTGGCATTGGCCGAGCTGCTGGACCTCCCGGTCGCTTCCGAGATCGTTGCCGCTGACGTGGAAGGGCCCGGACGCACGGTGCGCTGGGCGGAGATCAGCGATGTCGTCGTGGCGTGTCACACGCTCGGGGTCCCGGTGCCCTCTGGCGAGCTCGCGCTCCACGACGAGCTGTGGGTGGTGGTGCGACGCCCGGTGAGCGGCCGCTTCAGGGTGCTGAGCTGGCGTGATGCGTCGGGACGGTGGCATGCGGCCGACCCGCTGCGGGCCCTGCTCGGTCTGCTCACGGCGGACGAAGCCGCCGGGTGACCGGCGCGGGCGCGTGCTACACAGGAGCCCGTGACCTCCGCCAGTGACGGTGCGGTGCGCCGACCCCGCAGGGTGTGCCTGCTGTCCGTGCACACCTCGCCCCTTGAACAGCCGGGCACCGGCGACGCCGGCGGCATGAACGTCTACATCGTGGAGACCGCCCGGCGGATGGCTGCCCGCGGTGTCGACGTCGAGATCTTCACCCGTGCGACCTCGTCGGAGAACCCGCCGGTGGCGGAGCTGACAGCCGGTGTGCTGGTCCGGCATGTGGTCGCCGGACCGTTCGAGGGGCTCGGCAAGAACGACCTGCCGAGCCAGCTCTGCGCCTTCACAGCGGGCGTGCTGCGCACGGAGGCCCGCCACGAGCCCGGCTACTACGACATCGTCCACTCGCACTACTGGCTTTCCGGACAGGCGGGTTGGCTCGCGAGGGACCGCTGGGGAGTTCCGCTCGTGCACAGCGCCCACACGCTGGCACGCGTGAAGAATGCGGCGCTCGCCGATGGCGACCCGCCGGAGCCCAAGGTCCGCGTGATCGGCGAGGACCAGGTGGTCGCCGAGGCCGATCGCCTCATCGCCAACACCGACGAAGAGGCGCGCCAGCTCGTGGAGCTCTACGGCGCCGACCCTCGCCGCACCGCCACCGTCGCGCCCGGTGTGGACCTCGCCCGCTTCACCCCCGGCGACCGCGGTGCGTCCCGGCAGGCGCTCGGCCTCGCCCCGGACGCCCTGGTCCTTGCGTTCGTCGGCCGCATCCAGCCGCTCAAGGCCCCCGATGTGCTGCTGCGCGCAGCAGCCGAGATGCTCCGCCGCGATCCCGGGTTGCGCTCACGGCTCGTCGTGCTGGTCGCGGGGGGCCCATCCGGCAGCGGCCTGGCTGAGCCCACGGCGCTGCAGGAGCTGGGCGCCTCCCTCGGGATCACCGACGTGCTGCGGTTCCTGCCTCCGCAGACCAGACAGAACCTGGTGGACGTCTACCGGGCTGCCGACGTCGTCGCCGTACCGAGTCACAACGAGTCGTTCGGACTGGTGGCGCTGGAGGCCCAGGCCTGTGCCACGCCGGTGGTCGCGGCAGCGGTCGGCGGGCTGTCGGTCGCCGTGGCCCACGGCCGGTCCGGGCTGCTCGTGCCGGGGCACCGCGCGGAGCAGTGGGCCGACGCGCTCGGCGCCGTGATCAGCTCTCCCGGCCGCCGTGACGAACTGGGCAGCGGTGCTGTGCGGCACGCGCGGATGTTCTCCTGGGAACGCACGGCCGACGCGCTGCTGGCCACCTACGCCGAAGCGGCCGCCGAATATGCGGAACGCCAGGGGCTGGTGGTACGCCCGACGATCCCGGCGGGATGATCGGTCGGTGAGTACGGAGGACGTGGCGGCGGTCGAGGAGCGGGTGGCGGCCGCGCTGGCCGAGCTGGAGGCCGACCACCATCGGCGTGGCGCGGGGCAGTTCCTCGTGACGTTGCCCGGCACCAACCGGTTGCAGACGCACTGCTGGCTGCTGGTCCGGGAGCACTCGCTGTTCGTGCAGGCCTTCGTGTGCCGGCAGCCGGACGAGGACCACGACGCCGTCTACCGGTTCCTGCTGCAGCGCAACGCCCGGCTCTACGGCGTGCACTACGCGCTCGACCGGGTCGGCGACATCCACCTGATCGGACGGCTCTCCCTGCACGCCGTCACGACCGCCGAGCTCGACCGCGTGCTCGGTCAGGTGCTGGAGGCCGCCGACGGCGACTTCAACACCTTGCTCGAACTCGGCTTCGCCTCCTCGATCCGCCGCGAGCACGCCTGGCGGCAGGAGCGGGGCGAGAGCATCGCCAATCTGAAGGCCTTCGAGCACCTCTTCGGCTGACACAGTTGCCGTTCTTGCAACGTTTCTTGTCATCCGGTGGCATCAGGCTCGACAGTCGACCCCTTCGCTGAAGGGAACATCGATGGACGAACGCTTCACCGCTCCGTTCTGGGACGAGCGCTACAGCTCGGCCACGCGCATCTGGAGCGGCCGGCCGAACCCGCAGCTCGTGGCCGAGGTCGACGGCCTGCCGCCCGGCACCGCCCTCGACGCAGGCTGCGGCGAGGGCGCCGACGCCACATGGCTCGCCCACCAGGGGTGGCGCGTGACCGCGGTGGACGTCTCCGCCGTCGCCCTCGCGCGTGCCGCAGCCCATACCGATCCGGAGATCGCCGACCGGATCACCTGGCAGCAGGTCGACCTTCTCTCCGGCTGGGCTCCCGAACCGCTGGCCCACGACCTGGTCAACTCCCAGTTCATGCACTTCCCCCGTGCCGTGCGCGACCAGGTGTTCGCCGGCCTCGCCGCCTCGGTCGCCCCCGGCGGCACCCTGCTCGTCGTCGGGCACCATCCCTCCGATCTCGAGACGACCGCGCGGCGGCCGCAAGAGCCGGACCTGTTCTTCACCGCGGAGGAGCTCGCGGCGGCCCTGGCTCCCGGCCAGTGGGACGTCCTCGTCGCCGAGGCCAGACCACGCCTGGCCGACGACCCGGACGGCCGGGAGATCACCATTCACGACGCCGTCCTGCGGGCCCGCAGGCATCCCTGATCCAGGCCGGCATCCGGGTCATTCCAGCGGTCGTGACGCGATCGTGACCAGTCGCGACCAACCGTGATCCACGCCGTCACCGTCCTTCCCCCGACACCCCGGGCTCGCCGGGGCGAGGAGGCGGTGACGGTGGCTCGGTGGGGCAGACGCAGAACAGTGC
>DASYES010000589.1:0-1900 GCA_036498885.1 Pseudonocardia sp. | reverse complement strand
TCGTCACCGGAGTCGTCATCGGGGGTACGGCAGCACCATTCGAGCCACAGAGCGCCCCCGACCAGCACGAGAGCGCAGGCCAGCCCTACCCCGGCGGCGATCGAGTCGGCGGCCGCGGCGGTGACGTCCGCGGCCCGCGGCAGCACGTGGGCGAGCAGGCCTGCCCATACGCCCGCCATGATCGCGCCGGCCAGCGACGAGGCCTTCGCCACCAGCACCGCCCTCGCCGCCGTGAGCGGCTGGACCGGTGGGGTGCCGGGCCGACGGTGCCGGATCCGCGCCCGCAGGCCACTGCCGACCAGGGCCTCCGCCACGCCGAGGACGCCGAGGGTGGCCCCGGCCGGAAGCGGGAACGGTGGCAGCGAGTTGTACGTGAACCGCACGATCAGGTTCACCAGCAGCGCCGTCACGAGCGCGACGGCGAACAGGTGGCGTGGGCGGGTGAGGGTCATGGCCCGAGCACCAGGTCCTCACGCCGCCGCATCCCGGCCTCCGCGTCCGGCCCCAGGGCCGCGAGGAGCGCCTTCACCGGGCCGTGGCCGGGCAGCACGGCGTCCGCGTCCACGTCGAGCCACGGGCGGAGCACCGTGGCCCGTTCCGGCGTGCCGGGGTGCGGGAGCAACAGATCCGGGTGGTCGCTGCGCACGGGACCGTTCGGCCCGTCCACCGTGACGACGTCGACGTCCAGCGTCCGGGGACCCCAGCGCACCTCACGGACCCGGCCCGATGCCGTCTCCAGGTCCTGCCCCCGCCGCAGCCAGCCCCACGCATCGGTGCCGGGGTCGTCCACGACGATCACGGCGTTGAGGAAGTCGTCCTGCTCCACACCGCCCCAGGGCGCCGTCTCGTACACCGGTGATGCCTCGACCAGCACATCCGCGAATCCTTCGACGGCCGCCCGCAGGTGGGCGAACCGGTCGCCGAGGTTGGACCCGAGTGACAGCACGGCGCGGCTCACGCGGGAATGATCCGGGACCGGGGATCGCTGCGGCGAGAACGCCGGGCGACCACGGCGACGTCGGCGAACTCCAGGGGGATCGGGGCCTGCGGCTTGTGCAGCACGACCTCGACCGCCTGCACGCGCTCGTCGGAAATGACGTCGTCGGCGACGCGCCCGGCCACGGCCTCGATGAGGTTGCGCGGCTCCCCGCCGACGATCCCGGCCACCCGCTGGGCGAGCCCCCCGTAGTCCAGGGTGTCGGCGAGGTCGTCGGACGCCGCTGCGGCAGCCAGGTCCATCCAGACCGTGACGTCCACGACGAAGTCCTGCCCGTCACGCCGCTCGTGGTCGAACACCCCGTGGTTCGCGCGGACCCGCAGGCCGCGCAGCTCGATCCGGTCGCCCATCGCACGCTGCTCGCTCACCGCACGCCCTCGCTGCGCTCGCCCGGCACGTCGCGCGGGCGCGGTGTCAATGATTCGCTCGCACGCTCGGTCATCGGCCCTCCTGTGGGGCTACCCGCGCCGGGGATCGTCCCAGCTGCCACGCCGCGGCCACCGCGACCGCGTCGAGCGTGTCGTGCACCTCGTGCACCCGGACCCCCCATGCGCCGCTGGACGCCGCCAGCGCGCTGACCGCCGCCGTGGCCACGTCCCGCTCGCGGAACGGCCGCAGCGTGCCGTCTGCGCCTGCGAGCAACTGGCCGAGGAAGCGTTTGCGGGACGCGCCCACCAGCACGGGGAACCCGAGCGCCGTCAGCACGTCGAGCCTGCGCAGCAACGCCCAGTTGTGCGCCGCGGTCTTCGCGAAGCCCAGGCCGGGATCGAGCACCAGGCACGACGGCTCGACACCGGCCAGCACCGCGGCATCCACCCTGGCCACGAGCTCGTCGCGTACCTCGCCGACGACGTCCTCGTAGGTGGCGAGGGAGTTCATCCGGTCGCTCGGGCCCCGCCAGTG
>DASYES010000588.1:0-4144 GCA_036498885.1 Pseudonocardia sp. | reverse complement strand
GGCTGCTCCGGGGGCAGGGGTTGGCCGCCGCCGCGGGGAGTGCGCCGGCTTTCATCGTTCACCGTGCCCACTCCCTGCATCCGAACGAATAGGGGAACAACCAGGACTCGGCGGTGAGCCCGCCGGAGCCTACTGCCCGTGACAAGGCGCTCCACGGCGCACCTCGACGGGATGTAATTCGCCCAGCTGGTACCCCATTCCGGTGAGACGTTCGGACCCCCGCCGTGGTTCCCGGGCGGGCGGGCCGAGAGCCCGAGCCGCAACCCGGCACCTGCGGCCGCCGGAAGGCCGTCATGGCGCGCGTCATTCGGTGCGAGTTGAGAATTATCGCACGTGGTGGCCCGCTTGACCTGGTGACCCCTCTGGCGCTCCACTGACCGCGTGCCCGATCAGCGCAGCCGCGCAGCGGCCGAAAAGCGGGGCGGTTCGCCCGCCGGCCGGCACGGCGACACAGCCGCAGGTCAGCACCGGGATACGGCCACCGGCGAGCGCGGTGGCGCTGGGGCAGGCCAACGCGGACGCGCGGCCGCTGTCGTCCTCGCCGGAGGCAGCGGCACGCGTGTCGGCGGCGAGAGCAACAAGGTCTACCTGCCCGTCGCGGGGCACGTCATGATCGGTATCTCGCTGAACACGTTCGCGGCGCTGCCCGAGATCGGCCCGCTCGTTCTCGTCGTGCGCGCGGAGGACCGCGAGCTCGCGGGCCGGGTGATCGACCGCGAGGTGGACGCCGCCGTCGAGGTCGTGACCGGGGGTTCGACCCGTCAGGAGTCCGAGCTCGCCGGCCTTCGCCGGCTGGCGGGCCGCATCCACGACGGGCGCATCGACACGGTGCTCATCCACGACGGCGCCCGCCCGTTCGCCGGCCGTTCGCTCGTCCGCGAGGTGCTGCGGGTGGCGCGGGAGTGCGGAGGCGCGGTGCCTGGCCTGCCGCGTGATGATCTCGCCGCGGCGGGACCCGACGGAAGCGGGCTCGCCGGTCCGGCGCCGGAGGGTCTCGTGGCCGTGCAGACGCCTCAGGGGTTCTCGGCCGTGCCACTGCTGGCGGCCTACGAGGAGGCTGCCCGGGAGGGCTTCGCGGGCACCGACACGGCGTCCTGCATGCAGCACTTCGCCCCGGAGGTGCCGATCCGATGGGTTGCGGGCGAGGCCCGCAACTTCAAGATCACCTACCCCCACGATCTCCTGTTGGCCCAGGAGGTGGCGGCCCCACTCTTCGGGGACCACGAGAAAGTGTGATGGCTGTCCCCCGAGAGGTTTCCGTTCTCGGAAACGGGTACCGACCCAACGCCGGAAGTGGCAGACCCGATCAGTCGGGTCGAGGTCAGGAGGTATCGGGTGCCTTTCGATGGGGCGCAGGTGTCGGTGGAGGTCCGGGGGTCGCGGTTGCGTGTGGTCCGGCTGGCCGGAGTGCTCGACCCCGCGACGGTCACCAGAGTGGCGAGCGTGGCCGGGGTGCAGCTGGGGCTGTGCACCGGGCACGTGGTGATCGACCTGGGCGAAGTGCGATTCTTCGGTACCGACGACTTCACCGCGCTTGTCGCGGTGGAGGACGCGGCTGCCGCCGCAGGACTGCGGCTGCACCTCTGCGGGCTGGCCGGGCGCGAGGCCCTGCTGCCCTCCGGGATCAGCGCTGCACTCGCCCGGTTCTCGATGTTCGCGACGGTCGAGCACGCCGAACGCGAGCTGGCCGGCCGCGTGCCGGCTGCGGCGACAGCAGGCAAGTCGCGCGGTCGCTTCGTTCTACCGTGCCCGCCGCTGACCACGGACGTCGGCCGCGTCGCCCGGCCCGAGAGGCCGGTCGCCACAGCCTGAGCGAGAGGGCGGGCGTGCGCGCGCCCGAGTGCGCGCACGCCCGGGGGTGGCCCCCCGCGTCGAGGGCGTGCCGGGGCGGCATCACGATGAACGGCGACACGGTTCGTCCCGCCCCCGAGGAACGAGGTTCTGCCGATGCCGCTCACCGACGCCGCCGCCGAGGTCGTTCTGGACGAGGCGTTCCGCGTCGGACCGGTGCCGCGCCGGCTCTTCGGTTCGTTCGTCGAGCACATGGGGCGGTGCGTATACGGCGGCATCCACGAACCAGGGCACGAGACGGCCGACGAGGACGGCTTCCGCCGCGATGTTCTGGAGCTGGCCGGGGAGCTGGGAGCGTCCGTCGTCCGTTATCCGGGCGGCAACTTCGTCTCCGGATACCGCTGGGAGGACGGCGTCGGACCCCGCGCTGACCGGCCGGTGCGGCTGGACCGGGCGTGGAAAGCCGTGGAGACCAACCAGGTGGGCACCGACGAGTTCCTGCGCTGGGTGCGCAGGCTCGGTGCCGAGCCGATGCTCGCCGTGAACCTCGGGACGCGCGGGATGCAGGAGGCCTGCGAGCTGCTGGAGTACTGCAACCACCCGGGCGGGACAGCCTGGTCGGACCTGCGGATCCGCAACGGCGCCCGCGAGCCGCACGACGTCCGGCTCTGGTGCCTGGGCAACGAGATGGACGGCCCGTGGCAGATGGGGCACAAGACCGCGGCCGAGTACGGGCGGGTCGCCGCGGAGGCGGCGCGGGGCATGCGCAGGCTGGACCCACGGATCGAGCTGGTGGCCTGCGGCAGCTCGCACAGCAGGATGCCCACCTTCGGCGCGTGGGAGGCGGAGGTTCTCGAGCACACCTACGACCTCGTCGACTACGTGTCACTGCACGCCTACTACCAGGAGCACGACGGTGACGTCGCGAGCTTCCTGGCCAGCGCCGTCGACATGGACCACATGATCGACGCCGTGGTCGCCACCGCCGATGCCGTGGGGGCCCGCAGGCGCAGCCGCAAGAAGATCAAGCTGTCGTTCGACGAGTGGAACGTGTGGTACCAGTCCCGGTTCGGCGGCGAGGACTCGCTGGAGTTCGCCGGCACCCGCGCCCTGATCGAGGACGACTACAGCGCGCTCGACGCCGTCGTCGTCGGGAACCTGCTGCTGGCGCTGCTGCGGCACTCCGATCGGGTGGCCATCGCCTGCCAGGCCCAGCTGGTGAACGTGATCGCACCGATCCGCACCGAACCGGGCGGCCCGGCCTGGCGGCAGAGCATCTTCGACCCGTTCGCACTGACCGCGCGCCACGCCCGCGGCGACGTGCTGCGGACCGCCGTCAGCTCACCGATGCTGCCGACGGGCCGGTACGGGGACGTCGCGCAGCTCGATGCCACCGCAACCCTCGCACCGGCTCCGGACCCCAGCCTCGACCCCGCCGTTCCCGACCCGGCGGGCGCAGCGCTGTCGGTCTTTCTCGTCAACCGCTCGCCGGATGCAGCGTTGCGCACCTCCGTGCGGCTGCCGCGGGGCCGGTGGGTGCCGGTTGGCCACCTCGGTATCGCCGCAGGCGAGCCCCGCGTCAACAGCGCAGCTGATCCCGACGCCGTGCGCGTTCGCTACCAGGAGCTGCCCGCGATGCGGGAGGGCGAGGCGCAGGTGGAGCTGCCTGCCGCATCCTGGTCGCTCCTGCGCTTCGCCGAACCCACTGAGCGTGAGCCATAGGCGTTCGGAACGGGCGCTCACGGACCGGTGACATGTGTCCATGCCGCGCGGTCAGGAGGGCTGTGCCAAGGCCCGCGAGATGGCCCGGGCGCTGGTGCGGAGCAGCGGAACCAGCGAGTGCGGCTGAACGCTTCCGTACCGGACGACGAGTGACACCGCCGCGACGACGGTGCCGCGGGCGTCCTGCACGGGAACGGCCACCGACAGCGCGTCCATCGTGACCTGCCGGTCGCTCACCACGAAGCCGGACCTGCGGATGTCGGCGAGCATGTGTCGCACCGCGGCGGGGTCGGTGACGGTGCACGGGGTGAAGCGGTCGATCGGCGCAGCCAGCACCTCTTCCTGCAGCTCGACGGGGGCGTGTGCGAGCAGCACCAGCCCGACGCCGGTGACGGTGAGCGCGAACCGGGAACCGACCCGGGTGAGCACCGGCACCGCCCCCGTGCCGGCGATCCGCTCGACGAATACGAGCTCGCTGCCCTCGCGCACCGCGAGCTGCACGTTCTCCCGCGTGATCTGGGAGAGATCCTCGAGGAACGGGAGCGCACGCTCGCGCAGGCCTTGGCCTCGCGGGGCGAGGGCGCCCACCTCCCAGAGGCGCAGCCCGACGCGGTAGTACCCGTCGTCGCCG
>DASYES010000587.1:0-5957 GCA_036498885.1 Pseudonocardia sp. | reverse complement strand
GACCGGATCCGGCTGTTGCAGCTCGACTCGGTCAATGTGGCCGTCCGGGCCCACTACATGCCGCTCTACAGCCGGCTCGGGCCCTACCGGCGCGACCTGGTCGACGATGCCGCATGGTCCCACTCGACGCGCCGCCCACGGCTGCTCGCCGAGTACTGGGCCCACGAGGCCAGCCTGCTCCCGGTGGAGGACTGGCCCCTTCTGCGCGCCGGGGCCAAGCGTGACGGCTGGTGGCGCCATTACGGGGCCCTGGTCGAGCGGCACCCCGGCCTCGTCGACGACGTGCTCGCCGCGGTCAAGGAGCTGGGCCCGATCGGCGCGGGCGCACTCGAGACGGCGGTCGGCGGGCCGGCGCGGTCGCGTCCGCCCGGCGCGTCCTGGTGGGAGCGTTCCGACGTCAAGCGCATCTGCGAGTACCTCTTCGGCATCGGCGCGCTCACCACGGGCACGCGGCGCCACTTCCAGCGGCTCTACGACCTTCCGGAGCGCGTTCTGCCGCCCCATGTGCTTGCGGCGCCTCCGCCCTCGCAGGAGGAGGCTGCCCGTGCGCTGGTCCTGCGCTCGGCGGCGGCGCTCGGTGTTGCCACCGAGACCGACCTGCGCGATTACTACCGGCTCGCACCCGCCCACAACCGTGCGGCGCTCCTCGCGCTGGTGGAGGCAGGGGAGCTGGAGCCGGTGGAGGTGCGCGGCTGGGCGCGCCCGGGCTACCGGGTGCCGGGCGCGCGTGTCCCGCGCCGGATCGCCGGGCGGGCGCTGCTCTCCCCGTTCGATCCACTCATCTGGGAGCGCGCGCGCACCGAGCGGATCTTCGGGTTCCGCTATCGCATCGAGATCTACGTGCCGGAGCCGAAACGAGAGTACGGCTACTACGTGTTCCCGTTCCTGCTCGACGGGGAGCTGGTGGCCAGGGTCGACCTCAAGGCCGACCGCCGCGCCGGGGTGCTGCGAGTGCCCGGGGCCTTCGCTGAGCCAGGAGCCGACCTGCCACGGGTCACTCGCGAGCTGGCGGCGGCTCTGCGCGAGATGGCCGAGTGGCTCGAGCTCGACGGCGTGGTGGCGGGCGAGCGGGGCGATCTGGCCGCCCCGCTCGCCTCGGCCGTGCATACAAGCCATGCACTGACCTGAAGCCTCCCGAACCGATGATCATCGCGCCGGACGCAGCCACGCGTCGCGGACCGGCGATCTGGCGTCGGGACGTCCCGAACCGGACGATCATTGAGCCCGATGGCTGACGCGCGTCCCGGACCTCGCGCAGGAGGCGGACCGGGCGGGCGTGGCGCCCTGACCGCGTCGACCGCTCGTGATCGGCAGTCCGGGCCCGGGAACCGCGCTGAGCGCGGCTGCGCGTACCCGACCGGTGATCATCGCGTCGGGACCGGGTCCACCGCTCATGATCGGCGGTCCGACCCCCGAACCGCGCGAGGCGCGGCGTACTCGTGCGCGGATACGAGCGCCCCCGCACCCGTATCCGCGCACGCCCCCCGCTCGTGACGTAGCAGGTCAGACGGCCACGGCCGCCCGTGTCACGAGCACGTCGCCGCTCCCGGTGCGGCCGCGCACCTGGAGCGCGGCGGGCTGCTCGGGAGCCACCCCGGTCACTTCCAGGTCGCTGCGGGTCTTTCCCGAGCCGGATGTCAGGTCCAGCTCGGCCCGGACGCCGGGGTGCACGCCGATCCGCAGCCCGCCGGAGCCGGTGGTCAGCTCCAGGTGTCCGCCGCGGGCGTCGGTAATCTCGACGTCGCCCGAGCCCGTGCGCACGCCGAGGCCGGCCTCCACGGTGCCCACCGTGACGGTCCCGCTACTCGCCCGTACTTCGGCGGGGCCTCCGGTGGAGGCCACCGACACCTGGCCAGAACCGGTGCGCACCCGCATGCGGCCGGCCACGGCCCCGACCTCGACGTCGCCGGATCCGGTGGTGACGTCCGCGTCGCCGTCCACGGCGGCCACGGAGATCCGGCCCGAGCCGGTGCGCACGCCTGCCCACCCCGCACGGCCGGTCACCCGGACGTCGCCGGCGCCTGCCCGCGCGGCCAGGCGCGAACCCGCAGGTGCCGACACGGTGATCGCCAGCGGCACCACACGCAACGGCAGCTCCTGCGAGGACCGGACGACGAGCCGCCTGCCCGTCTCCGACCAGTCGATCTCCGCGGCCCGCACCGCTTCGGCCGCGAGCTCGTCGACGCTACGGCCGCCGCCGGGGCCGCCGGGGCCGCCGAGCCAGTTGATGATGCCGCTGAGCCCCTGGGTCCAGGTGTTGCCCGCGGACGGGTCGTGGCGCACCTCCACGCGCACGTCACCTGCGCTGCCCTCGCCGGTGCCCCCGATCTGCTCGTCGAGATGCACGCGGATGCGGCCGACGTCCACCGCCAGCTCCATCTCGACGGTGCCGTCCACCGGCCAGCTCTGCCGGCGTACCAGCTCCCCCGAGCCGCTCGGCTCGTCCGTCCCGAACTCCGTCGTGTCGTCCACGCCGTTCACCCCTCGACCCATCCGCGTAGGCGCCGCTCGTCGCGATCGCCCTGTGCCCAGTCCCGGCGGTTGTGCCGCAGTCCGCCCCCCGCCAGTGCCCCTTGGACGGCCTGCGCCACCCAGGAGTTGAGCGACACGCCCTGTGCGGCGGCGGCCTGCTCGGCCTGGTTCTTCATCTGCTCCATCAGCCGCAGCGTGATCCGGCTGATGTCCCCCGCGTCCGCCCCCGGTGGGAAGCCGCGGAACGGCGGTGGGTTCGACGGCTCCGCCGCGGCAGGCTCGGCGGCGGCGTCGGCGCTGACCGCGACACGAACGTCGCGACCGTCGAGGCGCACCTCGACCACGCGGTCCGGCAGCGCGGCGGTGACCTCGGCCGCGAGATCGGAGAGCGCGTTCATGAGAGCCAGCCGGGCGGCCGGCTCGATGGCGGCACCGAGCAGTGCAGCGGTGCGCTGCGTCTGCTCGTCACCCGCGGCCGCTGCGGAGGCGAGGTCCTCCCGCAGCTGCGTGATGTACTGGCTGAGATCCATGACATCACTGTGGCGTCACTTCTGACGCCAGTCAAGAAGAATGTTGACGCCATTGAAGAACCGTGTGTGGCGTCAGCCGGTGTCACGCGGAATCGTCAGGTGGTCCGGCTACCCTTCGGACCCATGCCGCAGATCGTGCCGCTGGGCGTCCAGCTCGTCGCCAAGACCGAGTTCGTCGCACCTGAAGGCGTGCCGTGGAGCACGGACGCCGACGGGGGCCAGGCGCTGGCCGAGTTCGCGGGGCGTGCGTGCTACCAGTCCTGGGCCAAGCCCAACCCGGCCACGGCCACCAACGCCGGGTACCTGCGCCACATCCTCCAGGTCGGGCACCTGTCCGTGCTCGAGCACGGCACGGTCAGCTTCTACCTCACCGGTGTCTCGCGCTCGCTCACCCATGAGCTCATCCGCCACCGGCACTTCTCCTACAGCCAGCTGTCCCAGCGCTACGTTCCTGAGCGGGACGCCGCCATGGTCGAGCCCGACGTCATCGCGGGCGACCCGGAGCTCCACGAGCTGTTCACCGATGCGGCCAAGGCATCGGTCACCGCTTACGAGCGACTGCTCGAAGGGTTGGAGAAGCGCTTCGCCGACGTCCCCAACGCCACGCTGCGGCGCAAGCAGGCCCGGCAGGCGGCGCGTTCGGTGCTGCCCAACGCCACCGAGACCCGCATCGTCGTCACCGGCAACTACCGCGCGTGGCGCCACTTCATCGCCATGCGGGCCAGCGAGCACGCCGACGTCGAGATCCGCGAGCTCGCCGTCGAGTGCTTGCGTCAGCTGCAGCGCGAGGTGCCCAACGTGTTCGGCGACTTCGAGATCGCGACGCTCGAGGACGGCACCGAGATTGCGTCGAGCCCCTTCGTCACCGAGGGCTGAGCTCGCGCCACTGGCGTCGCGGCAACGGGGTTCGCGCCGATACCGCTGTCGTATCGGCGTCGACCACAACACCGCGAGTGGCCGCCTGGGCGCCGGAGGCGGGTGGTACGACCTCGTTTCTTCGGCACTATGGTCTGCGCGGTGAGCCTGGCGACCAACGAGCGTGCGCGGATCTGCGACGAGTTCGAGCGGGTCGGGCCCGAGCGGCCCACCCTGTGCGAGGGGTGGTCCACGCGGGCTCTGCTCGCCCATCTCCTGGTACGCGAGCGCCAGCCATGGGCGGCGCCCGGGATCGTGGTGCCGGTGCTGGCCCCGGTCACCGAGTGGGCGATGCGTGGCTACGACAACGTGCCGTGGGGCGAGATGGTCGGCCAGCTTCGCTCCGGCCCACCGGTGTGGTCGCCGTTCCGCATCCCGAACGTCGACGAGATGGCCAACGGCATCGAGCTCTTCGTCCACCACGAGGACGTGCGACGGGGTGAACCTGGCTGGGAGCCACGTCAGCCCGACGCCGAACGCGACAGCGCGCTCTGGTCCGCCGTCACCCGAATGGGGCGCAGGCTCTACCGGCACAGCCCAGTGGGCATCGCGCTACGGCGGCCCTCGGGCGACCAGCACGTCATCACCACGGGCTCCGGCCTCGTGACGATCGTGGGTGAGCCGGCGGAGCTCGTCCTGCACGCGTTCGGCCGCGACGCCGTGCGTGTCGAGCTGGAGGGTGACGCCGCGGCGGTGGCGGCGGTGGCCGCCACGCCCCGCGGAATCTAGTGCCGAGGAGACGGGGTCGTCCTACCCGCCTCCGGCGCCGGCGCTGATACAACAGCGGTATCGGCGCCTCCTCCGCCTTGCGACTGCCCGGCGCGGGTGTCCCGCAGGCACACTGCACCTGGACGCCGGATCGCGGCAAGGAACCCCGTTTCCGCGACACCAGGAGCGGGCCGCCCTGCCCGGCGGGCATTTCTCTGCGCCCGGCTCCGGCGCTGGGGGTCACTCGATGTCTTTCGAGCGGTACCGTCACCCCATGAGCCCCACCCCTCCCGGAGCGCGCTCGGCAGGCCGGCCGTTCGGCCGGGTGCTGACCGCCATGGTCACGCCCTTCGACGCCGAAGGTCGCCTCGACCTGAACAAGGCCGAAGCGCTTGCCGCCCACCTTCTCGACCTGGGGAATGACGGACTGGTGGTGAACGGCACCACGGGGGAGGGGCCCACCACCAGCGACCGGGAGAAGTCCGACCTGGTGCGGGCCGTTGTGAGTGCGGTGGGGGACCGGGCCACGGTGGTGGCGGGGGCGGGCACGTACGACACCGCCCACAGCATCGAGCTGTCCCGTGCCGCGGAGAAGGCGGGCGCCCACGGGTTGCTCGTCGTCACGCCGTACTACTCGCGGCCACCCCAGTCGGGCCTGCTGCTGCACTTCACGGCGATCGCCGATGCCACAGAGCTACCGGTGATGCTCTACGACATCCCGCCCCGCAGCGTCATCCCGATCGAGATGGAGACGCTCCAACGGCTCTCCGAGCACCCGCGGATCCTGGCGGTCAAGGACGCGCGCAACGACCTCCGTGTCGGCACCGAGGTGATCGCCACCACGTCCCTGGCCTACTACTCCGGGGACGACCCGGTGAACCTGCCGTGGTTGTCGGTCGGCGCGGTCGGATTCGTCAGCGTGATCGGGCACGTCGTGGCCGACCGCCTGCGGGAGATGCTCGACGCGTTCGAGGCCGGTGACGTGGACCGCGCCCGTGCCGTGAACGCGAGCTGCCTGCCGATCACCCGCGCGATGGGGCGCGTCGGCGGGGCGGTGTTCTCGAAGGTCGGGCTTCAGCTGCGCGGCATCGACGTCGGCAACCCGCGTCTGCCGCTGCCCCCGGCCACCGACGAGCAGGTGGAGGCCGTGGCGGCCGACCTGCGCGCGGCCGACGTGCCGCTCGGTCCCGACGCGTACCGATGTGCCGGTGAGGTAAGCGGCCTGTCTGCATCCAGCGCCAGAAGTCTTGAGGTCGGGGTCGCCTACCGCTGAGCGTCCTCCGGCGCGTCCTTCACCACTATCACGAGGAAAACTACTTGAGTCGTCCCCCT
>DASYES010000586.1:0-7185 GCA_036498885.1 Pseudonocardia sp. | reverse complement strand
CATGACCATCCCGACCACGAACAGCCGGATCACGGGGTGGCGGGACTCGGCGAGCGAGACCACGGTGCGGAAGGGGCCGTGGCGGACGTAGAGGCAAGCCGTCTCCCCGGTGCGGTCGCGCAACGCCTGCAGCGCTGGCCTGGTGAGCCGGACGAGGTCGAGCCCGAAGGTGCCGGGCGCCGCCCACTGCACGAAGTCCAGCCCGATGCGGTAGTGGTCGTCCTCGCGATCCAGGAACCCCTCGACCACCAGATTGCGGACGAGCCGCTGGCAGGTGCTCGCAGGGAGGCCGGTCGTGCGGATGATCTGCTGCAGCGTCAATTCGGGCTGGTCGACGCTGAAAGAGCGCAAGATCTGCGTGATCTTGCGCAGCACCAGCACGGGCACCACCGACGCGCGCCCGTCATCCTCTGCCATGCCTCCACCTCTCGTCCCGAGTGTGACCTCCCGCATCGTATCGACCCGTCGCTTGACGACTAGACCTCTGACTCACATTCTGGTGCGAACCTTCATGAAGTGGGCGATGGGAGATGGTCGTATGACGATCGCTGAGGCGGAGCTCGACACGACCGGCACAGCGAGCGCGGGCCCACTGACCGGAATCCGCGTCCTCGAGCTCGGGAACTTCATCGCCGCGCCGAGCGCCGGGCGGCTGCTCGGCGACTTCGGCGCGGAGGTCGTGAAGATCGAGCGTCCCGGTAGTGGTGACGAGCTGCGCCGCTGGCGCCTGCATGGTGGGGAGACATCCCTGCTGTTCCGCACCCTGGGGCGCAACAAGCGATCGGTGACAGTGGACCTGCGCACCAGCGAAGGTCGCGACATCGTCCTGCGGCTGGCCGCGCAATCGGACGTCGTCCTGGAGAACTTCCGGCCTGGCACCCTCGAGCGCTGGGGTATCGGTCCCGACCGGCTGCGTGAGCAGAACCCGCAGCTGGTGGTCGTCCGGGTCTCCGGATACGGGCAGACCGGGCCGTACCGGGACCGGCCGGGGTTCGGCGGCGTCGCCGAGGCGATCGGCGGCCTGCGTGCCCTCACCGGCAATCCCGGGCTGCCTCCCACCCGGGTCGGCATCAGCCTCGCCGACTCCGTGGCCGGTCTCTACGCCGTGATCGGAGCGCTGATGGGTCTGCTGGCGCGGGAGCGTGCGGGCGGCGAGGTCGTCGACGTCGCGCTCTACGAGGCCGTGTACTCCCTCATGGAGTCGCTCGTGCCCGACTACGACGCCTTCGGCGTCGTGCGGGAGCAGGCGGGTTCCGGACTTCCCGGTATTGCGCCGTCGAACACCTACCGCTGCTCCGACGGCCGCTACATCGTCATCAGTGGTAACGGCGACGGCATCTTCAGCAGGCTCATGCACGCGATCGGGCGCCCCGATCTCGCCACCGACCCGCGGCTGGCCGACAACGCCGGCCGGGTCGCCCACTCCGACGAGCTCGACACGGCGATCGGCACGTGGACCGGCGCCCACAGCCAGGACGAGGTCGCCTCGGTGCTCGTCGCGGCCGACGTGCCGAACGGCCCCATCCTCACGGCGGAGGAGATCGCCAAGGACCCGCACTTCACCGAGCGCGGGATGCACGACCGACACCATGTGCGCATCGCCGCCGACGACGAGCGGGATGTCGTGTTCCCCGGTGTCGTACCGCGTCTCGAACACCGTCCCGGTCGGACCCGATGGCTCGGTCCGGAGCTCGGCGCCGACACCGACGAGGTACTCGACTCCATCGGGATCGACGCCGCGGAGCGCGAGCGGCTGCGTGCAGAGGGGGTGATCTGACATGGAACCCGACCGTGACGTGCTGATCACCGACGTCGTGCTCCGTGACGGATTGCAGGTCGAGCCGTTCATCGTCGCTGCCGAGGATCGCGTCCGGCTCGGCCGCCTGCTGCTCGGTGCCGGTCTGGGATCCCTGGAGGTCGGCGCATTCGTGAGCACCCGCAAGGTTCCGCAGATGACCGGAACCGACGCGGTGCTGCGAGTCCTCGCACGGGACGCCACGGCTGTGCTGCACACCCTGGTGTTCACGGAGTTCGGCGCCCAGCAGGCGGTCGAGGCCGGGGCTCGCTCCGTCCGGTTCGTGGTCTCGGCGACCGACGGCCACAGCCGGCCGAACGCCGGGGTCACCACCGAGCGTGCGCTCGACCGTCTCGCTCCCGCCGCCGAAGTGCTGCGGGACGCGGGCGTGCGGATCGAGGCGTGCATCGCGACCGCGTTCGTCTGCCCGTTCGACGGCGACACCCCGCCGGCGCAGGTCGCGAGGACGGCGAAGCGACTGGTTCGACTCGGTGCCGAGGTGGTGCACCTCGCAGACACCATCGGTGCGGCAGACCCGAGCGCGATCACCCGCGGTGTCATGGCCGTGCGCGATGCGGTGCCCGAGATCCCGCTCGGCCTGCACCTCCACAACACCAACGGCATGGCCTCGGCGAACGCATGGGCCGCTTTCAGGCTGGGGATCAGGCGTTTCGACGCGGCGCTCGGCGGTATCGGCGGATGCCCGTTCGCCCCCGGTGCGTCGGGCAATATCGCCACCGACGACCTCGTCCACTCCTTCCACCGCGAGGGTGTGCGCACCGGAATCGACCCGGTGAAGCTGGCAGAGGCCCGCGACCTGCTCGCCGTGGTGGTCGATCACCCGCTGCACTCCGCACTGTCGCGCACGGGGAAGCCCAGAGTGGCCGTCGGAGTGAACTGAGGCCAGGGCCGCCGGGGACTCAGGGCGCGGTGTCGTCGAACGCCGGTTGCAGCGCCGACGGCGGCACCAGGCCCCATCCCTCGAGCGCCTTGCGTACCTGCTCGGCGGCGTCGATGTTCAAGGGACCCGAGGTCCAAAGGCCGTAGGGCAGGTTGAGGAACCGGTCCTGCTGCACCGCAGGCAGATCCTTGATCCCGGCACGCGCCCGGAGCACCGCGATCTTCTCGCCGTAGGACTGCGGCGGGTAGTCGACGAAGAGGAACGCATCGGGCCGGCTCGCCGCGATGCGCTCCCAGGACACCGAGGTCCAGGTGTCAGCGACATCATCGAGGGCGTTGCGGCCCCCCGCGGCCGTGATGATCCCCTGAGGTGCGCCGAAGCGGCCGCTGGAGTAGATGGTGTCGGTCCCGCTGTCGAACAGGAAGATCGTCGGCGGGGTGCCGGCCTGCGGCGCCTGCCGCAGGGCGGCGAGGCGGGCTGCGACGTCGTCCACGACCGTTCGGGCCGCGGCTTCCCGGCCGGTGATCGTGCCCAGATTCGTGAGATCGTCGCGCAGCGCCGTCCACGGGTCGACGATCCCGCGGGCCCCGGTGTCCCCGGAGCGGCAGCTCTCGGTGAGGACGTACGGAGCGATGTCCTGGGTCCGCAGCCAGTCCGGGGTGAGGCCGTCGTCCTCGGCGTAGCCGTAGTTCCAGCCGGCCACCATCACGTCCGGGCGCTGGGCGAGCACCGTCTCACGCCCCGGGTACGCCTGCGGTGAGACGTCGTGCAGCCCGTCGACCGCGGCCGCGCCGTAGTGACGGCGCAGCGTGCCGGCGTCGCGCTGGATGCTCGCGACCGCGGCGACGCGGTCCTGCGCTCCGATCGCGAGCACCATCGAGATCAGGTTGCCGTCGTTGACGAACATCCGCGACGCCGGCGCGGGGAACTCCGCGGGCGCCCCGCAGTTGGTGACGGTCACGGTGCCTTCACGCGGAGCGCCCGTTGGCGCGGTGGTGTCACCGCTCCCGCACGCGGCCAGCGCGACCATCGAGCAGACCGACACCAGCACGGTCCTGAGGTGGGGTCGTCGGGGCATCGTTTCTCCTGGTCCGGGCGTGCAGCAGCAGATGGGTCGCGCCGGTGACGGGGTGGGTGACCCGGGTCGCGTCGACTCCGAAGACCGCCCGAACCGTTTCGGGGGTCAGGGCGTCGTGCGCGGCGGCTGCCGGACGGGCCGTGCCGTCGTGGAGCACGAGGATGCGGTCGCAGTGGCCGGCAGCCAGGTTCAGGTCGTGCATGGCCAGCACGACCGTCCGGCCGAGCCTGCGCACGAGGTCCAGCAGGGCGAACTGGTGGCGCACGTCGAGATGGTTGGTCGGCTCGTCGAGCAGCAGCACGGCGGCGTCCTGCGCGAGACCGCGGGCCAGTACGACCCGCCTGCGCTCTCCACCGGAGAGCTGCTCGACGGGGCGCTGCACGGCGTCGGCCATCTCGACCGCACGCAACGCCCGGCCGACCGCCTCGCGCTCGACGGTGTCGCCGCCTGCCCAGGGTGAGCGGTGGGGCACCCGGCCGAGGGCGACGAACTCCCCGACGAGCAGATCGGCGGGAAGCTCCTCCTCCTGGCCGACGAAGGCGATCGAGCGCGCCCGGGCCCGTGCCGCCAGCCGGTGCACGGGCCTGCCGTCGAGCCGCACCTCACCGGCTGTGGCGGGCCGGATCCCGGCGAGGACGCGCAGCAGAGTGGACTTCCCGCTGCCGTTCGGGCCGACGATGCCGATCGTTTCGCCACGGGCGACGTCGAGATCGACGTCGCGGAGGACCGTACGGCGCCCGGCCGCACACGACACTGCGCTCGCGCTCAAGTGGGGCGTCATGACGCCGAGCCGAAGCGGTAGCGGCGCCGCCCCATCAGCACGAGGAAGACCGGAGCGCCGATCAGACCGGTCACGACGCTCAGCGGCACCTCGACCGGGCGCACCAGCACCCGGGCCGCGATGTCGACGAGCAGGAGGAAGACAGCGCCTGCGAGGGCGGCCACCGGCAGCATCGCGCGGTGGCGCGCGCCGACAAGGAGCCGCGCGACGTGGGGCAGGACGAGCCCGACGAAGCCGATGCCGCCGGAGACGGCCACGAGCACGCCGACGAGTGCGGCGAGCAGCACGAACAGCACGTTGCGGACCGCCCGGACCGGAACGCCCAACGCGGCTGCCGTGTCCGGACCCGCGGCGAGAGCGTCGAGCCAGCCACTGCCGGCGAGCAACAGCCCACCGAGCATCACCACAGTGACGGCGGGCAGCCACAGCTCGTCCCACGCGGCCCCTGACAGGCTCCCGAGCAGCCAGAACAGCACCGACTCGGCTGCCGCGCGGTCCGAGCTGCTGAACACCAGGAAGCTCGCCACCGCCGAGAGCGCAGAGCCCAGAACGGTGCCGGTGAGGACGAGCCGCAAAGGCGTCAACCCGCCCTGTGCCAGCGCGACGGCGTACACGAGCAGTGCCGCGGCCAGCGCGCCGAGCAGCGCACCGGCCGAGAGTGCCCAGGTGCCGGCCACGGCCAGCGCCCCTGACGTGATGACGGCCGTGGCGCCGACCGCGGCGCCCGAGGACACCCCGAGCACGTACGGATCGGCGAGCGGGTTGCGGACCAGCGTCTGGATGCCCGCTCCCGCGATCGCGAGCCCCGCCCCGACGATGATCGCCAGCAGCGAGCGCGGTGCCCGCAGGCCCCAGACGATCGTGTCCTCGGCGAGATCCCGGGGCATGCCTCCGGTGAACCGCGCGTGCAGGACATCCAGCACCGCGCTGGGCGGCAGCGCCTCGGCCCCGACACCGGCGGACAGGATCGCCGTGACGACGAGCAGGACGGTGAGCACGGCCAGCACGGCGGGCGTCCGCAGGCGGCCCCGAACGCGTACGCCCGTCACCCGGTATGCCTCCCGCTCCTGCAACCGCACACTTTCGCGACAGATGATCGTCTGATCATATGGGCAGGTTTCTGCCGTGATCAACCGCCCCGGCTCGGGGTGGCTGTACGGCGCGATCGTCGTCACGGTCGGACGACAGGAGCTCTACGGTCGGCGAGGCTCGGCCGTACGCGGAAATCCGCGGTAATGACAGAGCCGAGGGGAACCATGCCCGACACCACTGCGGCCGCACTCCCACATCAGGGTGAAACGGTCACCGTGAGCGCCTACCTGGCCACCCGCCTGTGCCAGCTCGACGGCCACCACGTCTTCGGTCTCCCCGGAGACTTCAGCCTCAGCATGCTCGACGAGATGCTCACCGTCCCCGGCGTCGAGTGGGTGGGCTGCACCAACGAGCTGAACGCGGCATACGCCGCTGACGCCTACGCCAGGGCTCGCCGCGGCGTCGCGGCGGTACTCACCACCTACGGCGTCGGGGAGCTGTCGGCGATGAACGGAGTCGCCGGCAGCTACGCCGAGGACGTCCCGGTCGTCCTGGTGTCGGGGATGCCGCCGAGCCGCGCCCGTGCCGACGGGCTCCTGCTGCACCACACCCTGGCCGACGGCGATCACGACCACTTCGTCCGTGCCTATCGTGAGGTGACGGCGGCGGGCACCGTCCTGCGTGCCACGACGGCGGTGGCCGAGATAGACCGGGTGCTGCTGACCGCGATCAACGAGTGCAAGCCCGTCTACCTCGGCATCCCGGCCGACGTCGCGGTGGCGCGCGTCCCGGCCGCGAACCTGGCCCTCCCGCTGCGCCGCTCGCCCAGTGATCCGACATCCGTGCAGCAGTTCCGCGACGCGCTGACGGCGCTGCTCGCGGAGCATCCCTCGCTGACCGTTCTCGCCGGTCCGCGGGTGCACCGGCGGCGGCTGGAGGGTGAGCTCGCCGCGCTGGCCGATCTTCCCGGCGTGCGCATCGCGACGCAGGCCGGCGCGAAGGCGATGCTCGACGAGGCACATCCCGCGAGCCTCGGCACCTACATGGGCGGCATGACCAGGTCGGAGATCACTCGGGACGCCGTCGACTTCGCGCCGCTACTGGTGCTGGCCGGCACGACACTCAGCGACGTCCTCACCGGGCTCTTCACCCACCGGTTCACGCCAGAGGACGCCGTCGAGCTCGGGTTCGAGACCGCGCGGATCGGCGCCTCCCTCTTTCACGGCGTGCGGATGGAGGACGCCGTCCGGATCCTGCACGAGACGACCGCTCGGCGGGACTTCTCCCCGTTGCCCCCGCTTCCGCCGCTGACCATGCCGGCGGTCGTGGAAGGGCCGGCGTCGGACGCGCTGACGCAGGCTCAGCTCTGGGCGGAGATCCAGCAGTGGATGCCGGACGGGGTGACCGCGATCGCGGACGCCGGCACCGCCCTGTACGGGGCGCTGGGCCTGCACATGTCACACGACAGCGACCTTCTCGCGCAGCCGATCTGGTCCTCGATCGGCTACACCCTGCCTGCGACCCTCGGGATCTGCCTGGCCAGGCCGGAGAGCCGCAGCCTGCTGTTCATCGGAGACGGCGCCGCCCAGCTGACGGTG
>DASYES010000585.1:0-12527 GCA_036498885.1 Pseudonocardia sp. | reverse complement strand
TCGGCCGTGCACCAGTAGACACTCTCCCCCGGCTTGTGGTCGAAGACCACGTTGTGGGTGTAGGCGGCCTGCGTGAGGTAGCCACCGGAGGTGTGCAGGATGCCCTTCGGCTTTCCGGTGGTGCCAGAGGTGTAGAGGATGTAGAGCGGGTGCTCGGCGTCGAAGGGCTGAGCCTCGTGCTCGTCGGACTGGCGCTCGACGATGTCGTGCCACCAGATGTCGCGGCCCTCCGTCCAGGGCACATCGGTCTCGGTGCGCTTCACCACCAGCACGTGCTCGATCGACGGCGTGTCCTTGACCGCCTCGTCGGTGTTCTCCTTCATCGGAGCGGGCTTGCCACGCCGGAACTGCCCGTCCGAGGTGATCAGCAGCTTCGCCTGCGCGTCCTCGATCCGCGAGCGCAGGGCCCCCGGCGAGAACCCGCCGAAGACCACGCTGTGTGCCGCGCCGAGCCGCGCACAGGCCAGCATCGCGATCGCGGCCTCGGGGATCATCGGCAGCTGGATCGCCACCCGGTCGCCCTCGCCCACACCCAGCTCGGCCAGCGCGTTGGCGGCCTTGCAGACCTCACTCTTGAGATCGGCGTAGGTGATCGTGCGGGTGTCGCCTGGCTCGCCCTCCCAGTGGAAGGCGACCTGCTCACCGTGACCGTCCTCGACATGCCGGTCCACGCAGTTGTAGGCGACGTTGAGCTTGCCCCCCACGAACCACTTGGCGAACGGCGCATCCCACTCCAGAACCCGGTCCCATTTCTGGTGCCAGTGCAGCCGGTCGGCCTGCTCGGCCCAGAAAGCCTCGCGGTCGGCCGCGCTACGGTCGTACCACTCGGCCGTCGCATTGGCCTGGGCCGCGAACTCCTCGCTCGGAGGGAAGCTCCGACTCTCGGTGGACAGGTTGCTCAGCGTGGCTTGAGTCGATTCGTCGGCCATGAATGCCCTCCTGATAGTGGGCGCCTCATGCCGGGCGGTCATTGCCCGGCTCCTCGTGCGTAGCACGACGCTAGCGGCCTCTCGTAGCCGCCGCATCGCCAGTCTGCCCAGGTTGATCCCGATCTCCCGCGCCGCCCGACAGCCAGGGACGACGGCCCCGAGACACGGACCGGGCACCCGACGGTGGCACCATGCCGGGGTGCCCACGACCGCCGATCCACTCGCTCCGCTGCTCGGTCTGCCCGGCGTCCAGGACGCCGTGACGAGGGCTCGGGACGCGCTGGTGGCGGTGCACAACCATCCGGTCAACCGGCGCGGATGGCCGGCCGGCGCGGCGGAGGCGAGCATGCGCGCCGCGCGGGCGTCAGCCGCACTCGACGGCGCTCCGCTGGGGAGCGTCGATCTTCACGGTGGTACCCCCGGGACGGAGCACACCGTGAGCCCGGTGCTCGCCGGAGCCGTTCGCGTCGCCGAGGAGTCCGGCCGGCTGCTGGCGGTCTGGCGTACCTCCCCGTTGCAGGCACTGGCCCGCATGCACGTCGTGGCAGCCGCCGACATCGTTCCCCCCGAGCGCCACGACGCCGAGCTCGGCAGGCCGATACGGGCCGAGGAGATCTCCGCCCGGCTCGGGCTGCTCGCCGACATGCTGACGGGTGGCACGTCCGTACCCGGTCCGGTGCTGGCCGCCGTGGTGCACGGCGAGTTGCTGGCGCTCGCCCCCTTCCCCACCGCGAACGGTGTGGTTGCGCGCGCCGCAGCGCGGCTCACCGCCGTGGCCGCGGGCCTCGATCCCAAGGGGCTGGCCGTGCCCGAGGTCGGGCACCTGCGCCACGCGCCCGAGTACCGCAGCGCGGCCGCCGCCTTCGCCGGCGGCACACCCGAGGGCCTCACGACATGGCTGCTGCACTGTTGTGCCCAGTGGGAGGCCGGAGCGCGAGAGGGGATGTCGATCGCCGACGCCCGGGCCTGATCACGCTTCCCGGTCCCCGGGCAAAGAGACGGGCGGCGCCCCTTGGCAGGGACGCCGCCCGTCTACGCGCAAACATCAGGATCCAGGCGTGCACTACGTGTCGTGGTAGTGGCCTCGGCGTCCAGCGTCCCGGTACGCAGGCCCACGACGACATGCCTCCCGCGGCGTGCTGTGCGTGGAGTGCCCGACCTTTGCGCACGGAGCCCCAGTCAGGGAGGACGGGTGCTTCTCCACCGCACCGTCCCTGGCCGACCAGGAGTCCGTGCGCCCTTTGTAGTACGTGATGCGGAGCACAGCAAGGCTCACACGGCAGTGCACCGGTTCAGAACACCGGGCTCCGGTGAAGGCCTCTCGCAGTGCCTCCGCGGCCGCTCATCCGCGGGTCCGCCGTCGATGCCCGTACCACGAAACTCCGACCAGCGCCGCCGCTCCCAGTCCGGCCGCTGCCAGCGTCGTCCGCTTCTCCGGGGCTCGAAACCGCCGCAGCGCGACCGGATCGGCGAAGGTCAGGATCGGCCATCCGCGCTGCATGGCCTCGCGGCGCAGGGCCTTGTCCGGGTTGACCACCGTGGGATGCCCGACGGCCTCCAGCAGCGGCAGGTCCGTGATCGAGTCGGAGTAGGCCCGGCAATCGGCGAGCTGATAGCCCTGCTCGGCGGCGATGGCCCGCGCTGCCTCCGCCTTCTCCTCGCCGTAGCAGTAGTAATCGATCACACCCGTGTAGCGGCCCTCCTGCACGCTCATCCGCGTGGCCAGGCACCGGTCCGCCCCCACGAGGGCCGCGATGGGTTCCACGACCTCCATTCCGGACGCGGACAGCACCACGACCTCGTCACCGGTGGCCTTGTGCTCGGCGATCAGCTCCGCGGCTTCCGCGTAGACGAGCGGCTCGACGATGTCGTGCAGGGTCTCGGCGACGATCGCCCGGATCTGCGCAACCTCCCATCCGGTGCACAGCGCGGTGATCCGCCGGCGCAGCAGATCCATCGTGTCGGCGTCGGCGCCGGAGAGCACGAGCAGCAACTGAGCGTATCCGCTCCGCAGAGCGGCCCGCCTGCTGATCAAACCTCGGCGGCGGAACGGACGGCTGAACGCGAGCGCGCTCGACCCCGCGATGATCGTCTTGTCGAGGTCGAAGAAGGCAGCGGCTCCCGAGGCCGCGGGGAGTGGCTTCGGGCGTAGCGTCGGCAACGGACCAGGCACGTCGAGCGAGCTTGCCAGAACCCCCGAACGGCGGCCGACCCCCGCGGCGCTGCCCGAACGCAGCACAGATGGTCCATCCAGAGGCGCGCGTTGCAGCCCGTCAAGGGCTACAGTTGGTTGTGCTCGGACGTGTCCGGGCGCGGTTCAGCTCGACCCCCCGGAGCTGAACCACCGACGGCCCCCGCCAATCCCCCCTGGCGGGGGCCGTCCCATATCCGGGGACCCCCGAATCACGCTGCCCCCGAACACCGACAGAACCGTGCATTCCGGTGCCGATACGACCCGGTTTATCCACATCGGTAACCGCCTGTCCACAGGATCGTGATCCGCTCGCCACCGAGGCGACGCGCACCGCACGCTGGTCAGGCCGCTCTTCCGAGCGGCAGGACGAGGGAGGCATGGTGCAGCAGAGCGCAGGCGAACGGCGCGGGTTGATGATGGTGTCCGACCCCGAGTTGCTCGACACCATCCTGCGGTTGGCCGCAGCGGCAGGGTGTGAGCTCCACCGCACCATCGACGCGGCGCAGGCCCGTCCCCACTGGCCACGAGCGCCTCTCGTGCTCCTCGACGCGGCCGCAGCCCAGCAGTGCGCACAGGCGGGGCTGCCTCGTCGGGGTGAGGTGATCGTCACCGTCCGTGGCGAACCAGCCCCTCCCGTGTGGCAGCACGCGGTCGCGGTCGGCGCCGAACACGTCATCTCACTTCCCCAAGCGGAGTCGTGGCTGGTTGCCGCGCTCACAGAGGCCGCAGAGGGTCCTGGCAGCAACGGTGCCGTGCTCGCCGTCGTGGGCGGTCGGGGCGGCGCCGGCGCCTCGGTGCTCGCGGCGGCCGTCGCGGTCACGGCCGTCCGCGACGGATCACGGGTGCTGCTCGTCGATTGCGATCCGCTCGGCGGAGGCCTCGACCTGGTGCTCGGAGCGGAGGAGCTGGGCGGTCTGCGGTGGCCCGACATCGGAGTCGGCGGTGGGCGCGTGCCGGCCACCGCGCTGCACGCCGCCCTACCCGCCCCCGCCATCGCCCGCCGCGGTGGGGGTGAGCTGGGCGTGCTCTCCTGCGACCGATCCGCCCACGCTCCCTCGCCCGCCGCGGTCCGGTCGGTTGTCGAGGCCGGTCGGCGGGCCGGGGAGACGGTCGTCTGTGATCTCCCGCGCTACCCCACAGATGCTGCCGTCGCCGCGCTGTCGTCGGCCGACCTGACCGTGCTCGTCGTGCCCGCCGAGGTACGGTCCTGCGCCGCCGCGGCCAGGGTGGCCGCCGTACTCGCCGAGCACGGCGGTCCGGTGCGTCTGATCGTCCGGGGCCCGGCTCCGGGAGGGGTCGAGGCTGCCGAGATCGCCCGCGCTCTCGGTCTTCCGCTGCTGGCCGCGATGCGGCCCGAGACAGGGCTCGCCCGGGCGCTGGAACGCGGCGAGGCACCGGGCCGGCCACGCGGTCCCCTGGCCGCCACCGCACACACGGTGCTCACCGAGCTGCGCGCGCTCGCGGGGCCGGCGTCGGGGGTGCCGGCGTGAGCGAGCTTTGCGAGCGAACCATCCGGCACAGCAGCTCCGCCCAGGCGGCCGACGAGCGTCAGCTAGGAGGCTCCGTGAGCGAGCTTGTGAGCGAACCATCCGGCACAGCAGCTCCGCGCGCGCGGCCGACAAGCGTGAGCGAGGAGGCTCCGTGAGCGCGCCGAGCCGCGCGGGCCTGGCCGTCGCGGGCCGCGCTACCGCCGATATCGGCCCGCGCTCCGCGTCTGCGCTGGTCGACCGCGTGCGATCCCGGCTGGCCGCGGCCGGCGGAGAGATCACGGAAGCCGCGGTGGCCACGGCCGTGCGGGCGGAGTCCGGCGGTGTTGCCTCCGACCTCGACGTACTCGCTGCACTGCGGGTGCTACGCCAGGAGTTCGTCGGCGCCGGTCCACTCGACGAACTGCTGCGCGACCCACGCACCACCGACGTCCTCGTGTGCGGGCCCACGTCGGTGTGGGTCGACCGCGGATCGGGACTCGAGGCCGCCGACGTTCGATTCCCCGACGAGGCCGCCGTCCGCCGGCTCGCCCAGCGGCTCGCCATCGCCGCAGGTCGCCGACTCGACGACGCCAGCCCTTACGTCGACGGCTGGGTCGCCGACGTCGGGGTTCGGCTGCACGCCGTGCTGCCGCCTGTCGCCGCCGACGGCACGTGCCTATCCCTGCGTGTCCTGCGTCCCGCCGCGCACGACCTGCCGGCGCTGCGCGCGCTCGGCACCGTCGATGCCACCGGCGAGGCCCTGCTGCGGGCGGTGCTCGCCGCCCGGCTCGCGTTTCTCGTCTCGGGAGGCACCGGCACCGGCAAGACGACGATCCTCGCCGCGATGCTCAGCACGGTCCACCCGCGGGAGCGAATCGTCTGCGTCGAGGACGCGGAGGAGCTTCGCCCCAGGCACCCGCACGTCGTACGGCTCGTCGCCCGGCCGGCCAACATCGAAGGAGCCGGCGGCATCGTGCTGCGCGACCTCGTGCGCCAGGCGCTGCGAATGCGGCCCGACCGGCTCGTCGTCGGCGAGGTCAGGGGCGCCGAGGTCTGCGACCTCCTGGCCGCGCTCAACACGGGCCACGACGGCGGTGCCGGCACGGTCCACGCCAACTCGGCCGGCGAGGTGCCGGCACGGATGGAGGCGTTGGCGGCCACCGGCGGGCTGCCGCGCGATGCCCTGCACAGCCAGCTCGCCGCCGCTGTGCAGGTGGTACTCCACATGCGCAGGCTCGGCTCCGGCGCGCGGGTGCTGGATGTCGTCGGTGTGCTGACCCGCACCGCCGAGGGAGTTTCCGTCGGAGCAGCGTGGAGCCGCACCCGCGGCTGGTCCAGCGGACGTGAGGCCCTTGGGCGGCTGCTCACCGACCGCGGGGTGCGAGCACCGTGGTGAACGCGGTGGCGTGTGCCGCTCTCGCAGCGGCGATCGGATGCGTGCCGCCGGCTGCTGGGGCCACGAGGTTGGCCGTGCTCTGGCCGGTCAGGGCGATCCGCAGCCGCCGAATCGCAGGGGCCGCGGCACCGCCCGTGCTTGGTGCGCTCGCCGGGCTGCTGCTCGCCGGTCCGGGTGGAGCTCTCGCGGGCGCGCTCGTGGCGTTCACGGTCCGACGGCGGCAGTCTCGGCATCGAGCAGCCGGCGCGGCGGCGGCCGCCGCGGCTCAGCTCGCCGATGCGGTCTCCCGCATCACCGAGGAGCTACGGGCGGGCAGCCACCCGGCCGCCGCCCTCGCCGGAGTGCGGGCGGATGGTCCGCTGGCCCGCGACATCCTGGCTCCCGCGGCCGCCGCCGCACGCCTCGGCGACAACGTGGCTGCCGCCCTGCGCCGGGGCGCGGCCGGACGGCCGGGGACCGGCCCCGACATCGAGCGGATCGCCGCGGCCTGGTCACTCGCGGAGCGGCACGGGATCCCGCTCGGCGAGCTGCTCGGGAGTGCCCACCACGACATCCGCTGGAGAGTGCGCTTCGGGGCCACCGTGCGTGCCCAGCTCGCCGGGCCGCGGGCAACCGCCCACGTACTCACCGCATTGCCACTGCTCGGGCTCGGGCTCGGGCAGCTCGTCGGCGCCGACCCGGTCGCGGTACTGCGCGGCGGCGTTCTCGGCCAGACGTTGCTGGTCATCGGCGTCATGCTGGTGGCGGCGGGCTCGGCGTGGTCGGAGCGCATCCTCCGGTCGGCGGTGCCGTCATGAGTCCATCGATCAGCCCGGTGCCGGGCACTACCACCGCCGCGCTCGTCGTGCTGGCTGCCGCGTTGCTCGTCGCCGCGGGGCCCAGCAGCTCGGGCAGGCTGCGGGCGCTGCTGGCCGATCCGCCGCCACCGGTCGATGCCGTGGCGCCCCCGCCACTGCGCGGCTCGTGGCTGGCCGTCGGGGCAGCCGCCACCGGTCTGCTCGGATGGGCCGTCGCCGGGGCCACCGCGGGCGCCGTCCTGGGGATCGCCGCCGGGGCGGCCGGTGCGGTGTTCGCACGCCGTGCTGCCGCTCGCGCCGGCCCGGGCACCGAGCCGGACGGCGACATCGCCGGCGGCTGGGAGCTGCTCGCGGTCTGTTTGGAAGCGGGGTTGCCCGTCTCGGTTGCGGTGTCGGCGGCGGCCGAGCCACTCGGCGGTTCCACCGGCGCCCAGCTGCGGCGGGTCTCCGGTCTCCTCGAGCTCGGAGCCGACCCGGTCGACGCCTGGCTCGCGGCCGAGGATGTGCCCGCGCTCGCGACGTTCGCTCGCGCGGCGGGTCGCTCGGCCGGCACCGGCGCAGCCCTCGCCCAGGTGGCGAGAGCCGAGGGCGGGCGGCTCCGCGCCGACCTGCTCGACTCCGCGCAGGCACGGGCGGAGCGCGCCGGGGTGCTCATCACCGGCCCGCTCGGACTCTGCTTCCTGCCGGCGTTCCTGGTCCTCGGTATCGCCCCGGTCGTCATCGGCCTGGCGGGCGAGGCACTCGCGCAGTGGTGACCACCGCGCATGTCCACCACGAAGGAGATCCGATGTCCCTGCTCACCATCCCCACACCGCTGAACTGGTCCACCCGCCTGAGCGCGCTCTGCCATGACGATGCGGGCATGAGCACGGTGGAGTACGCGATCGGGACGATTGCCGCTGCTGCGTTCGCCGCCGTGCTGTACGCGGTGGTCAGCGGTGAGTCGATCGTCACCGCCCTCACCGAGCTCGTCGAGCGCGCGTTGTCGGTGACGTTCTGATGGTCGCCCGCACACCGGCGGCGCGCGCGGGGCACCGTTCGCCGGGCCGGCGCAAGCTCCGGTGTGCGGGTGGCCGGCGATCACGATCCCAGCAGCGGGGGCAGGCAGACGCCGGCGCCGTCACCGTCGAAGCGGCTCTCGCCCTGTGCAGCCTCGCGGTGTTCCTCGCGGTCGCGGTCGCCTCGGTGGTCGCGGTGGCAGCAGCGATCCGCTGCATCGACGCCGCGCGTGAGATGGCCCGGCTCGCCGCCCGCGGCGAGGCCGACCGTGGTCGCGCGGTGGCCGCCGAACTCGCGCCCGCCGGTGCGCGCATGGAGCTGGTGCATCGGGACGGCCTCGTCATCGCGGACGTCTCCCACGAGCTGCTGCAGCCGCTCCCCCTTCGGGTCGGCGGCCGCGCCGTCGCCGCCCTCGAACCCGGGGCCGTCGGATCATGACGCCACGTCGGGCACGTCCCGCCCACGACGAGGGGATCGCCACCGTATGGGCCGCCGCGGGCGCTGCCGTGATCATGGCTGCGCTCGTGCTCGGTCTTCATCTCGGCGCCGCTGTTGCTGCCCGCCATCGAGCGGAGGCCGCAGCCGACCTGGCTGCGCTCGCCGCTGCCGGGCAGGCCGTCCATGGCGCCGGCACCGCCTGCCGACGGGCCGAGGTGATCGCACAGGAGATGGGCGGCGAGGTCATCCGATGTTTGCTGTCGGGATGGGACGCCCTGGTCGAGGTTCACGTCCCGGTGCCACTCGCGCTTGCCGGCGACGAAGCCGTCGGTCGGGCCCGGGCGGGACCGATGGAGCCCGAGCCACCATCGGCACCGTCGCCCACAGGCCGGCGCACCCCCGATCGCCGCGGCGGCCCTCGCCGGGCGCGAGCCCGGCTCTGCCACCACCGTCGGCCGCGCTCTCCGCACTGGTCGCGCCAGGCACGAGCGTCCCGCGTCCCACGCGTCGGCTCCGGTGAGCGCAGATCATGTCCGGTCAGCAACCAGCGCACCGTTCGTCCGGCTCTTCCCGATCACCACTCCATCATCCGGAAATCTGCGCGACGAACGGTAGCCAGTATTCGACGGATGGGTAGAACGCCGCCGATCAACCCGATTCGTCCGCCTTGGCCAGCCGTCCGACGACTCAGCGCACTACCGCAACGTTCGTCGTGGCTGCCGAACCGATGGGCGACGACCACTGGCGACACACGGGACAGGGCGCGCCTACTTGACGTGGTTCCGAGCGGCCCCGGCCACCGGCACCACGAGCTCGCTCCCCAGGCTGCGGTGGGGCCGGCGCGTCCCCCCCGACGCCCACCCCGATACCGGTTCCACCGCGCTCCGGCCGTCGTCGGCCGGCCCGGCCCCCGATGTGGCCGGCCGACGGCGGCTACCTCGGCACCTGCTCCGTGTGCCGCGGGGGCGACGCGGTTTCCCCTGGTCCCGGTGCCGACAGCGCGTCCAGCACCACGCTCAGCACGATCACAGCGCCCGCCTTGTCGAGCGGCACGTTCCCGTTGCCGCACTTCGGCGACTGCACGCAGGACGGGCAGCCCGTGCGGCATTCGCAGCCGCCGATGGCGTCTCGCGTGGCCGTCAGCCACGCCGCGAGCACGGCATGCCCGCGCTCCGCGAACCCCGCGCCGCCCGGATGCCCGTCGTGCACGAACACCGTGGGGCGACCGGTCTGCGGATGCAGGGCGGTGGACATTCCCCCGATGTCCCACCGGTCGCAGATCGCGAACAGCGGGAGCAGGCCGATCGCCGCGTGCTCCGCGGCGTGCAGCGCCCCTGGGATCCGCACGGGCGGCACCCCTGCAGCGATCAGTGCACCTTCGTCGATGTCGTACCAGACCCCACGGGTCCGCAGAGTCTGCTCGGGAAGGTCGAGGGGCACCGTCTCCAGCACGGCGCCGTCGGGAGCCCGCCGTTGGTAGGCCACCACCTGCGACGTCACGGTCACCTCACCGAACGACACGCGCACGTCGCCGAGGTCGCGGTGCACGAGCACTCGCGCCACCTCCACGTCGGCCGTGGAGCGGGCGTCCGTGCGCCAATCCGGATCGGCGGGGCACACCAGCGCCACACCGGCCTCGAGGTCGAGCTCCTCGACCAGATAGCTCTCCCCACGATGCAGGTACACGGCTCCGGGGTGCGCCGTGGCCGGGGCCGAGGGGCCGTCCACCGTGCCGAGCATCCGGCCGGTCTCGCCCTCCACCATGGCCACCTGGCCCAGGCCGGAACCCCGGATGTCCACCGACGCCGCGGGGCGATCCCGCGTCGACGGCCAGAACCAGCCGGTGGGCCTGCGCCGCAGCACGCCGTCGGCCACGAGCTCGTCCAGCACGGCCGCCGCCGCCGCTCCCCCGAACACCTCCGACACGTCGTGCTCCGTCACGGGGAGCTCGGCCGCGGCACACACGAGCTGGGGGCCGAGGACGTAGGGGTTGAGCGGGTCCAGCACGCATCCCTCCACCGGGGCGCCGAGCAGCGCCTCCGGGTGGTGCACGAGGTAGGTGTCCATGGGGTCGTCGCGGGCGACGAGCACCACCAGTGCTTCGTCGCGGGCCCGTCCCGCCCGTCCGGACTGCTGCCAGAACGACGCCCTCGTGCCCGGGAAGCCCGCTACCACAACCGCGTCGAGCCCGGCGATGTCGACGCCGAGCTCGAGCGCGTTCGTGGTGGCCACCCCGAGCAGCTCGCCGCGCACCAGCGCCGCTTCGAGCGCCCTGCGCTCCTCGGGGAGGTAGCCACCGCGGTAGGCGGCCACTCGCCCGGCCAGCGCGGGGTCGACCTCGGCGAGCAGGCGCTGGGCACCCAGTGCGGTCACCTCCGCCCCTCGGCGGGAGCGCACGAAGGCGAGCGTCCGTGCGCCCTCCACCACCAGGTCGGCGAGCATGCGCGCGGCCTCGGCGCCGGCCGCCCGGCGCACCGGGGCCCCGTTCTCCCCCGCCAGCTCGGGCAGCAACGGCGGTTCCCACAGCGCGACGGTGCGTCCCGCTCCCGGCGAGCCGTCGTCGGTGACCGCCACGACATCGCGGCCGGTGAGCCGGGAGGCGAAGGCTGCGGGCTCCGCCACGGTGGCGGAGGCCAGCACGAGCGTGGGGCGCGAGCCGTAGCGGGCGCAGACGCGCAGGAGACGGCGCAGGAGCAGCGCGACGTGCGAGCCGAAGACCCCGCGGTAGGTGTGGCACTCGTCCACCACCACGAACTGCAGCCTGCGCAGGAACGCCGTCCAGCGCCCGTGTTGCGGCAGGAGCGAGCGGTGCAGCATGTCCGGGTTGCTGAAGAGCCACCGGCCATGCCGGCGCGCCCAGTCGCGGGCGTCCATCGGGGTGTCGCCGTCCAGTGGTGCCGGCCGCACGTCCGGCAGGCCGAGAGCGTCCAGTGCCCGGAGCTGGTCGGACGCGAGTGCCTTCGTCGGCGACAGGTAGAGCGCGGTGGCGCGAGGGTCCGCGGCGAAGCGGGCGAGTACGGGCAGCTGGTAGACGAGCGACTTGCCCGACGCCGTGCCTGTGGCCACCACGACGTCCTGACCGGCGTGGGCCAGCGTTGCCCCGTCGGCCTGGTGGCTCCAGGGTGCCTGTACACCGGAGCGGCCGAATGCCTCGCGCACCTCGGGCGGCACCCAAGCCGGCCACTCGACGGGCCGGCCGGGCCGTGGGGGCAGGTGCACGGCGTGGCGCAGCGGACCTGCCGCGTCGGCTGCGCCCTCCGCGTCATGCGCTTCCGGCCCGTCCGCCGGCCGCCACAGTGGCTCGGCCCCGGCCCCTGCCAGCACCCGGTGGAGAAGGATCTCGCCGCGCCCGGGCCGAGCGCCTACCTCCGGCCCCGCGGCACCGCCGGCTCGTCCGTTCCCGCCACCCACGGTGTTCGAGGTTGGCACATCGGTCCGACGGTCAGGCCGTCGCCTGCACTGCCGCGGTGGCGATTCGCGTCATCTCCTGGCGTGCGGCCTCCCAACCCGGCGCCCGCGGCACCCTGGTCATCAAGGCCATCACGAAGCGGCGGTCGCCGCCGACCGCACCGGCGCTGTGGATGTAGTACTTCCCGGAGAAGCAGCACATCCAGCCCTGCTTGGCCACCGCTCCCGGGGCGTCTGGCCCGTCCACAGCCGGAGCGAGCAACCCGAACGCCTGGTTGAACCCGTCAGCCGCCCGTGCAGGGGCGGCGTCCATGGCGGAGGCGAGCAGGTCGCGGTCGGCGGTGGGCATGTCCTCGAGCATGTACCGCCAGATCCGCACGGTGTCCTCGGCCGACATCGACACCTCACCCCACTGGGACGGATCCCGCGGACCTGTGGTGGCGGTGAGCCCCACCCGGCTGCTGACCCTCCCGATGCCGCCGGCACCGTCGAAGCGGCTCCAGAGCGCGTTCATCGCGTTGTCGTCGCTGGGCCCCAGTGCCCGGTTCAGCAGGGTGAGGTCGGCATCGGCGACGGCCAGGCCGTCGAGCCGCCTGCGGTCAAGGACGTCCACGGCGACGAGCACCTTGGACAGCGATGCCGTGTAGTACGGCTCGCCGCCTCGCGACCCGAGTGCGAGCTCGCCGGTCTCGCGGTCCAGCACGGCGACGGCGAGTTCCGTGGCGCTCCCTGCTGCCCCCTGCGCAGCGTCGACAGCTGCTCGGGCGAGTCCGGAGCGGGGTTCCGGCGCAGCAGGTGCGGCCAGCGCCTCGACGCCCGGGATGGCAGCGCTCAGCTGGCCGGGGGGCCTCTCGGACAGGTCGCTGAAGGCCGTTCGGCCGCCAGGCTTCGCCTCCG